>JAUYAJ010000481.1 GCA_030693565.1 Rubrivivax sp. | reverse complement strand
GCCGGGATCAGCAGCCAGAAGCTGAGGTTGTTCATGCGCGCAAAAGCCATGTCCGCAGCGCCGATCTGCAGCGGAATCATCCAGTTCGCGAAGCCCACGAAGGCCGGCATGATGGCGCCGAACACCATGATCAGGCCGTGCATCGTGGTGAGCTGGTTGAACAGCCCCGGGTTGATGAACTGCAGCCCGGGCTGGAACAGCTCGGCGCGAATGCCCAGCGCCAGCACACCGCCCACCATCAGCATGGTGAAGCTGAACAGCAGGTACATCGTGCCGATGTCCTTGTGGTTGGTGGCAAACAGCCAGCGCCGCCAGCCATGCGGCGCGTGGTGGTCGTGATCGTCGGCGTGATGCCCGGAATGGTCGAGTACGGCACTCATGGAAGCTTCCTTCGGGGGCGTCTTTTACTTGCGGGCGGCAACGATCTCGGCAGGCTGCACCAGCTTGCCGGTCTTGTTGGACCAGGAATTTTGCGAATAAGTCAGCACGGCGGCGATCTCGGTGTCCGAGAGCTGCTTCCAGGCCGGCATCGCACCGTTGGCGCGGCCTTTGAGCAGCACGTCGATGGCGGTGGCCGGCTCGTTCAGGACGATGGCGCTGCCGTCGAGCGGCTTGATCGGGCCGACGCCCTTGCCGCTGGCCTGATGGCAGGCGGCGCAGTTGGCGGCGTAGACCTTCTCGCCACGGGCCACCAGCTCCTCGAGCTTCCAGACCTTGCTGGGGTCGTCGGCCAGGGCGGCCATCGCCTTCTTCTTGGCGTCGACCCAGGCCGCGTAGTCAGCCTGGCTGACGACCTTGACGTGGATCGGCATGTACGCGTGTTCCTTGCCGCACAGCTCGGCGCATTGGCCGTAGAAGTCGCCGGTTCGATCGGCGCGGAACCAGGTGTCGCGCACGAAGCCAGGGATCGCGTCCTGCTTGACGCCCAGCGAGGGCACCATCCAGGCGTGGATGACGTCGGCAGCGGTGGTGATGACGCGGATCTTGCGATCGACCGGCACCACCAGCGGGTTGTCGACCTTGAGCAGGTAGTCGTCGCCTTGCGGCTTGCCGGCGTCTGACATCGCGCGGTGGCTGGCGTCGAGCGACGACAGGAAGCCGATGCCGGCGCCTTCGCCGTTCAGGTAGTCGTAGCCCCAGCGCCACTGGTAGCCGGTGGCTTTGACGGTGATGTCGGCGTTGCTGGTGTCTTTCATCGCCACCACGGTGCGCGTGGCCAGGGCCCCCATGCCGATGACGATGATGAAGGGCACGACGGTCCAGGCGATCTCGACGGCGACGCTCTCGTGGAAGTTGGCCGGCTTGTGGCCGAGCGACTTGCGGTGCTTGAGGATCGAATAAAACATGACGCCGAAGACGGCGACGAAGATCACCACGCAGATGATGAGCACGATGTAGTGCAGCATCTGCTGGTCTTGCGCGATGCGCGACGCCGGCGGGTGCAGGTCGAGCTGGCGCACGGCCGGGCCGCCAGGCAGGTCGTTCACCGCCACCGCGGCCTGAGTGGCCAGCGCCGCAGCGAACGCCAGACCGGCCTGCGATAGGCGCTGCCAGAGTGAGGTCATCTTCTTCATCGTGGTTGCTTCAGTTCGGATCCGGGTTCGATTTCAGGGCTGCGCAGGCGCACGGCGCGCAGCGCACGGCGCAATTCGGCGGCCAGGCCAGCGCGCAGTTCCGGGCGCAGGAAACGGCCGACGCGCACGCGTTGGCCATGGCCTGACAACTCGACCAGCGAGCCCTGCCCGGCAGCAGGCTCGACGGCCACCCATTCGGCGCGGAACTCGGCGCGCTCGACGCGCCGGCCGCTGTGCTGTTCGACAGCCAGGCTGGGCCCGGCCAGCGTGATGACGTCGCGGTCGCCGGCATGGCGTGCGTAAACCAGCATCGCGACGCCGACCAGCAGCAATTCAAGCCCGGCAAAGGCCAGCACCACCGGCGCGCCCTGCCACAGAAAACCGAGCGCGATCAGCAGCGACAGGCTGCACAGCGACAAGTAGACCGCGCCGAGCTGGCGCGGCGTGATCGAGCAGTTGCGCTTGAGCTCCCACTGCACGGCCGGCCGCGCATCGCGGGCGCCGGCGAGCAGCACTTCGCGCCCGTACTGCCACGCCGCGCCCGCAGGGGGGCGACTCGGGGCAGACCAGTGATGGGGGGCAATGGTGGCGATCATGGGCAAGGCGGATGTCGGGCGCAGGAGCAGAAGGTCCATGGCTTGCGCCAGACAAGGACCCGCCGAGCAGCGGACCCGCCGGCATGCCCCAACGGGTAAATTCTATCGCAGCCCGTCAAGCCGGCCGCCGCCCGGCGCGCACCATGGCCCGCATGTCGTCCAGCGGCACCTCGGTGCGCTCGGCCAGGCGCGGCCGCGGCGGCGGCCTGAACGCATGGCCGTAGACGATTTCGAAGCCCAGCGCCGGCCGGCCGTCGGCGCCAGCGGTCTGCATCAGCAGCTTGTCCAGCGCTTGGCGCCAGCGCGGTGTGCGCAGACCGGCGTGGCGGCGCGGGTCGGCATTGCCGCCCAGGCCGCGCAGTTCTGCCAGCAGCCCATCGGCGTCGGCCCAGGTCAGCGTGATCTGCTCCTGGTCCATCACCGGGTCGGCAAAACCCGCCTGCACCAGCATGTCACCGAGGTCATGCATGTCGACGAAAGGCGCGAACGGCGGCGCCCAGCCCTGCGCCCGGTACAGCGTCTGCAGCGTCTGCAGCGTGCCCGGCCCCAGGGTGGAGAACATCAGGAAGCCGTCGGCCGCCAGCGCCCGGTGCCACTGCGCCATCATGGCCTGGGGGTCGGCAGCGCCGTGCAGTGCCATGTTGGCCCACAGCAGCTCGCCAGCGCCAGCCGTCAGCGAGTCCGGCGTGTGCGCCGCCGACGCCGGCTGCGCCCAGCGCTGCGGCGACCACCAGGGCCGCGTCAGCGCCTGCTCGGTGAGTGCGCGCTGGCCGGCGTCAGCCTCGACCAGCAGCCTGAGCGCGCGCGGGTAGGCGGCGGCCAGCAGCTCGCGGCTGGCGCCAAGTTGCGAGCCCCAGTCGATCACACGGTCCGGTTGCAGGCGGATCACCGGCAGCCGCTCGGCCATGCGCCGCGCCACCTCGCCATGCAGCCAGGGCGGCGTCGCCGCACGCGCCAGGCGCTGCTGGACATGCTGCAGCGCCACCGGATCGACCGGCCGGCGGGCACTGCGCTCGGCGGAGGTGTCGGGCATGAGGGCAGTATATTGAGCCGATGCCTGCCCTTGCCCCCGCCCTTGCCGCACTGCGCCGCGGCCCGAGTCTGCCCAGCCAGTGCGAGGTCTGCCGCAGCTGGGCTGGCGAGCGCCTGTGCAGCGACTGCGTCAGCCGCTTCACGCCCGCGCGCTGGCGCTGCGGCCGCTGCGCGCTGCGCCTGGGCGCCGCGCAGCCGCTGTGCGGGCAGTGCCTGAACGAGCCGGCGCCACAGCAGCGCACGGTCTGCGTCGCCGACTACGACTTCCCCTGGGACCGCCTGATCGCCGACTTCAAGTTCCAGGGTGATGTCGAACTGGCGGCGGTGCTGGCCCGGCGCCTGGACGCCGCGCTGACGGCGACGAATGCGCCCGCACCCGACATCGTGTTGCCGGTGCCATTGGCGCCGGCGCGGCTGGCCGAGCGCGGCTACAACCAGGCCTGGGAACTGGCGCGCCGGGTCGCCCGCGTGCGCGCCTTGCCGGCGCGCGCCGATGTCTTGCTGCGGCCGCTGGCCACGCCCCACCAGGCCGGCTTGTCGCGCGCCCAGCGGCTGGCCAATCTGCGCGCCGCCTTCATGGTCGACCCGCGCCGACGCGACGCCATCGCCGGCCGCCAGGTTGCCTTGGTCGACGATGTCATGACCACCGGCGCCACCGCCGCCGAAGCCACGCGCACGCTGCTGCGCGCCGGCGCGGCAGCGGTCGACGTCTGGGTGCTGGCGCGCACGCCGGAGTGAGCGCCATGTTCCGCATCGTCCTCGTCCACCCCGAGATTCCGCCCAACACCGGCAACGTGATCCGGCTGGCGGCCAACACCGGCTGCGAACTGCACCTGGTCGAGCCGCTGGGCTTTTCGATGGACGACAAGCTGCTGCGCCGGGCCGGGCTCGACTACCACGAGTACACCGCGCTGCGCCGCCATGCGTCCTGGCAGGCTTTGTTGGACGCCGAGCAGCCCGATCCGTCGCGCTGCTTTGCCTTCACGACACGCGGCTCACAGCCGCTCGGCGACGTCAGCTGGCAGGCCGGCGACTGGTTGATCTTTGGCAGCGAGACCGCCGGCTTGCCGGCAGCGCTGCGCGACAGCTTTGCGCCGGCGCAGCGTGTGCGGCTGCCGATGCGCGCCGGCCAGCGCAGCCTGAACCTGAGCAACTCGGTGGCGGTGGCGGTGTTCGAAGCTTGGCGCCAGAACGGCTACGCCGGCGGCGCCTGAAACTCGGCGCGCGACTCGCGCGTCATCAGCCGCCACATCGCCTGCCGCGGGTCGACGCGGCCTTCGATGACTTCGACCACGGCTTCGGTGATCGGCATCTCGACGCCGAGCGCGCGCGCCCGCGCCAGCACCGTGGCCGCGCTGTACACGCCTTCGGCAACATGGCCGAGTTCGGCCAGCACCTCGGGCAACGTGCGCCCGGCCGCCAGCAGCAGGCCGACGCGGCGGTTGCGCGACAGCTCGCCAGTGGCCGTCAGCACCAGGTCGCCGAGGCCGGACAAACCCATGAAGGTCGTCGCCTGCGCGCCCAGCGCCAAGCCCAGGCGGGTCAGCTCGGCAAGCCCGCGGGTGATCAGCGCGGCGCGCGCGTTCAGGCCCGGCGCCACGCTGCTGCCGGCGCCGCTTTGCGCTGCCATGCCGTCGACGATGCCGGTGGCGATGGCGAGCACGTTCTTCACCGCGCCGCCGACCTCGACGCCGACGACATCGTTCGAGGTGTAGATGCGCAGCGCGTCGCAGTGGAAGGCCTGGACGGCGGCGGCGCAGAGTTCGTCGCTGTCGCTGGCGGCGACCAGCGCCGTCGGCTGGCCGCGCGCGACCTCGAGGGCGAAGCTCGGCCCCGACAAGACGCCGCCGGGCGCGCTGCGCCCGAGCGCGCGCGCGATTTCATGGCCGAGCGCGCCCGTGCCGCGCTCGAAGCCTTTGCACAGCCACAGCGCCGGCCGATCGGCCGGCAAGGCCTGCAGGCATTCGCGCAGGCCGGCCATCGGGGTGGCGATGACGAGCAGCCCGCCGTCGGCATGGGCGAGCGCGGCGTCCCAGCGCGCGTCCAGCGCCAGCGCGGGCGGCAACTCGGTTTCGCCGAGGTAGCGGGTGTTGCGGCGCTGGCGCCGCATGGCGTCGATCTGCGCCGCGTCGCGGGCCCACAGCAGCACCTCGTGGCGCGCCGCGGCGGCGCTGGCCAGCGCCGTGCCCCAGGCACCACCGCCGAGCACCGAGATCTTCATCCCTGCCTGCGGTGGCGGCTGGCTGGCACCCGCCTCAGTTCATGCCGGTGATGATGCGCGAGGCGCCGTCGCCGTCGGCGGCGGCCTGCTGCTGCGCCTGCTGGGCTTCGAACATGGCCTGGAAGTTGACTTCGGTCAGCAGGATCGGCGGGAAACCGGCGCGCGTGCAGACGTCGGAGACGATGGCGCGCAGATAGGGGTAGATCATCTGCGGGCAGACGATGCTGATGATGCCTTGCATCTGCTCTTCGGGCACGTTGCGGATCTCGAAGATGCCGGCTTGCTTGGCCTCGACGAGGAACAGCACCTGGTCCTTGACCTTGGTGGTGACGGTGGCCGTCACCGTGACTTCGAAGACGCCGTCTGCGACCGGCGCGGCGCCCATGCCGAGGTTGATGTCGACCTGGGGCTGCGACTGCTCGAGCAGGATTTGCGGTGAATTCGGCTGCTCCAGCGACAAGTCCTTCAGGTACATGCGCTGGATCTGGAACACGGGGGTTGCGTCGTCGGCCATGGTGTTGAATTCCGGAGGTGTGGAAGGCTGCCGCCAGCTGGCGGTGAACGCACGATTATGGCCGACCTGGGATGCGGGCCTCAGGCGCTGGCGCCGCCCAGCAAAGGCATCAGGCCACCGCGCTGGTCGAGCGCCACCAGGTCGTCGCAGCCACCGACATGGGTGTCGCCGATGAAGATCTGCGGCACCGTGCGGCGGCCGGTCACCGTCATCATGTGCTGGCGCTGCTCGGGGTCGAGGTCGATGCGCACTTCGTCGATGCGGGCCACGCCGCGCTGCTGCAGCAAGGCTTTGGCGCGCACGCAGAACGGGCAGCTGGCGGTGGTGTACATCGTGACGGCAGTCATGCGGGACCTTGTTTCCGCCATCGGTGGCGGCCGGGCGAAATTGTCACCCAGGCCCCGGCGCGCTGCCGACCCCGCCGCCAATACCCGTTCGCGGGCGCCGGCTACCTACGACTTTTCGGTCGGCAGCCCGGCATCGCGCCAGGCGGCGGTGCCGCCGGCCAGTGGCACAGCCTTCTCGTAGCCGGCTTTGCGCAAGATGGCGGCGGCGCGGCCGGCGCGGGCGCCACTGGCGCACATCACCACCAGCGGCAAGGCCTTGTTGGTGGGCAAGTCCTTGGACGCCGGCAAGGCGCTCAAAGGCACGTTGCGGGCACCGGCCGCATGGCCACCGGCGAATTCGGCCGCCTCGCAGACGTCGACCAGCACGCCTTTCTCGCGGTTGATCAGGCGCACTGCCTCGGCGGTGCCGATGGCGGCGGCGCCGCCGCGGCGCATCAAGGGCCAAACCAGCAAGCCGCCGGAAACGAAGGCCACGAGGAGCAGGGTCCAGTTGTCAATGAAGAACTTCACGGCGTTTGGCTGAGGGCGGCTGAAAGGGGGCGGATTATAGAATCGCCGCCATGCACAAGCTCGTACTGATACGCCACGGGGAATCGACCTGGAACCTGGAGAACCGCTTCACCGGCTGGACCGACGTGCCGCTGACGCCAACCGGCGTCGCCCAGGCCCGGCAAGCCGGCCGGCTGCTGCGCGAGGCCGGGTTCGAGTTCGACATCGCTTACACGTCGGTGCTCAAGCGCGCCATCTGGACGCTGTGGCACAGCCTGGACGAGATGGACCGCAGCTGGTTGCCGGTGGTCAACGACTGGCGGCTCAACGAGCGCCACTATGGCGCGCTGCAAGGCCTGAACAAAGGCGAGACCGCCAAGAAGTACGGTGACGAGCAGGTGCTGGTCTGGCGCCGCAGCTACGACACGCCGCCGCCGGCTCTGGAAGCGGGTGACCCGCGCAGCGAGCGAGGCGACCGCCGCTACGACCGACTCAAGCCCGAAGAGATCCCGCTCACCGAATGCCTGAAAGACACCGTGGCCCGCGTGCTGCCGTTCTGGAACGAAGCCATGGCACCCGCCATCAAGGCCGGCAAACGCGTGGTGGTGGCCGCCCACGGCAACAGCATCCGGGCCTTGGTGAAATACCTCGACGGCATCTCCGAGACCGACATCGTCAACCTCAACATCCCCAA
>JAUYAJ010000469.1 GCA_030693565.1 Rubrivivax sp. | reverse complement strand
GCAGGGGCGACATCACCGGCTCCAGCGTCGCCAGCACGGCGCCGGCCTGCACCGCGTCACCCTCGCGCAGCGTGATGCGCGTCAGCCGCCCGGCCAGCGGCGCCGACACCACATAGCGCTCGGCCAGCCGGGTGCGTGCGTCTTCGTCGATCGTGGTCTCGAAGCGGCCGAGGGCGGCGCTCGCCACTTCCACTTCCACCGGCCGCGGCGCGAAGGCCCAGACCAGCATGGCGAGCAGGCCCAGCACCGCCGCCGCGGCGCCGATCTTCGACTGGTTTGACATTGCCATCGCTACCGTCCTTGTTGCTCACTCGCGCGTCTTCAGCGCCGCCACCATGTCGAGCCGGTCGATGCGCCGGCGCACGATCAGCGCACTGGCCAGCGCCGCCGCCACCACGCAGATCGCCGCCCAGGCGTAGGTGCGCGGCAGGATCACCACCGGAAAGAAGAACTGGTCGCTCTTGAGCGCGCCGACCATCGCATGCACCAGGCCCCAGCCCAGCAGCATGCCCAGCGGCAAGGCGATGGCGATGCCGATCGCCATCTCGCCCAGCAGCAGGCCCGAGACCTCGGCGCGCGTGAAGCCCAGCACGCGCAGGCTGGCGAGCTCCCAGGTGCGTTCGGCCAGGGCGATGCGGGCGTTGTTGTAGACCACGCCGACGGCGATGACGGTGGCGAACAGCGTCAGCACCGTGCTCATGATGCGGATGTTGCGCGCGCTCAGCTCTTCCATGTTGCTCAGCATCGTCGCCTTGCTGAAGGCGCCGGCGACGCGCGGCATCTGCCGCGTCGCTGCCAGCAGCGCCGGCTCGGCGCCGCGCTCCAGGCCGAGCATGAAGCCGGTCGACAAGTCGCCGTCGCCCATGGCGCGGTTCAGCGCCGGGCGGTTCATGTAGGCGTTCAGCCCCATCATCTCGCGCACCACGGCGTCCACCGGCAGCGTCAGCAGGCGCGGCCGACCTTCGAGCACCTCGACCTGGACGCGGTCGCCGATGCGCAGCCCGAGCTTGTCGGCCAGCCGGTCGGTCAGCACCAGACCGTTGCCGCTGGCCAGCGTCTCGCGGTTGTGAGCGTCGATGATGCGGTACAGCTCGGGCGCGGCCGCATAACCGCGCAGCAGCGTGCGCTCGCGGCGGTGGCCGTTGATCAGCGTCACCGGCACGAAGCGACTCGACTCCACCGTCGCCACGCCGGGCAGGCGCTGCAGTTCGCCGGCGGCGCTGCCCGGCACCGCCTCGACCGACCAGACGGCGACGTCGTTGCGCATCACCAGCGTGAACTGGGTGTCGACGATGAACTCGATGGCGTCGCGGAAGAAGTTGCCCATGATGACGATGGCCACCGCCGCGGCAACGCCGGCAATCGACATCCCGGTGCGCCAGGGCCGGCGCTCCATGTTGCGCAGGATCATGCGCAGCCCGGTGGGAATGCGGCGGATGCCCAGACGCTCGAGCACGGTGCGCCGGTAATGGCCCGGCGCCGGCGGGCGCATCGCCTCGGCCGGCGTCAGCCGCACCGTGGCGGCGATGGCGTTGAGCGTGCCCAGCACCGCGGTGGCCGCGGTCAGCGTCACGCTGACCACCACCAGCCAGGGCGCGATCCGGTGCTCGAAGCTGGGGAAGCGGAAGAACTCGGCATACAGGCCGATCAAGGCCGTGCCCAGCAGCTTGCCCAGCAAAAGCCCGAGCACCAGGCCGATGGCGACGATGGCGCCGACCAGCTTGAGGTAATGGGCAGCGATCGTGCGGTCGCGGTAGCCCAGCGCCTTCAGCGCGGCGATCTGCTCGCGCTGCGTGGCCACCAGCCGCGAGACGACGACGTTGAGCAGGAAAGCCGCCACGGCGAGGAAGATCGACGGCAGGATCGTGCCCAGCACGTACTGCTCCTTGATCTCGTTGTCGAGCATCGCGTGGGAGGTCTGGTCGGCGCGGCCATGGGCCTGGCGGCCGCCGTAGCGGCCGAGTTGCAGCGTCAACGCGTCGATCACCGCGCGCTCGTCGGCCTGCGGCGCCAGCCGCACGGCGACGCGGTTGAACGCGCCCTGCATGTCGAAGGCAGCGGCGAGCGCGTCGTGGTCGATCCAGAAGACGCCGAAGCCGCGCTGGTCGGGCATGCCCCACAGGCCGGCGAAAACATATTCGGGCGCCAGTGCCACGCCGGCCATCACCAGCGTGCGCTGCTTGCCGTTGACCAGCGCGCTGAGCCGCGCGCCCGGCTTCAGATCGTGGGCGAGGGCGAAGGACTCCGACAGCCAGGCCGGGATCGCGCCGCCCTCTTGCGGCCGGCCCGGCCACAGCGCGGCGCCCTCGGCGCGGCCGCTGCGCAGCGTGATGCGGTTCAGCCGCGCCGGCTGGCGCGGGTCGATGCCGATCAGCTGGCCGATGATGGGCTCGCTGCGGCCTTCGATCTCGACGCGCACGGCGAACTCGGTGCTGGTCTGCACATCGGCCACGCCGGGCAGCTCGCGCAGGCGTTCGGCAAGCGCGTTCGGGGCCCGTTTCACGCTGGCGAAGACATCGGCGAAGCGGCCGTCGATGTAGAAGCGGTCGCGCGCCAGCGCCAGCGAGTCCACCGCCGACAGCGTGGTGATGAAGCCGCCGATGCCGCTGGCCACCACGAGCGCGATCGTCAGCGCCTGGCTCCACATCAGCCGCAGGTCGCGCAGCAGCTTGCGGTCCAGCGCCTTCACCAGTGCAGCTCCGCCGGCGTGATCTTGTGGGCGTTGCGCAGGGTGCTCTGGATCGCGCCGTCGCGCAGCCGGATCACACGGTCGGCCATTCCGGCGATGGCGGCGGTGTGGGTGAAAACCACCCCGGTGGTGCCGAGCTCGCGGTTGATGCGCTCGATGACCTCGAGCACCAGGCGGCCGGTCTGCACGTCGAGCGCACCGGTGGGCTCGTCGCACAGCAGCACCTCGGGGCGCTTGACGATGGCGCGCGCGATCGCCACCCGCTGCTGCTCGCCGCCCGAGAGCTGGGCCGGGAAATGGTCGCGCCGCGGTGTCAGGCCGACGCGGTCGATCGCCTCGTCGGCTTCCATCGGGTCGGTGGCGATGTCGGTCACCAAGGCGACGTTCTCGCGCACCGTCAGGCTGGGAATCAGGTTGTAGAACTGGAACACGAAGCCGACATGCTCGCGCCGGTAGCGCGTCAGCTCGGACTCGCTGGCGCCGGTGAGCACATGGTCGCCAAAGCGCAGCGCGCCGGTCGTGGGCAGGTCCAGCCCGCCCAGGATGTTGAGCAGGGTCGACTTGCCGCTGCCCGAAGCGCCGAGCAGGACGACGAACTCGCCGCGCCCGATGTCGAGCGAGACGTCGCGCAGCGCCACCACCTCGACCTCGCCGGTGCGGTAGACCTTGCTCAGGTTGCGGGCCGAGAACAGCGTCGGCCCTGGCGTCGGCGTCAGCGTCTGGGCGGTGGGGGTCGGGTCAGGTTCGGTCATGGTGGGGCAGGCTCGGGCGCGCCGGGCAGCGCCGCCTGACGCTGCCATTGTGGAAGCGGGTCCGGGCTCGGTCTTGATCGATGTCATGCCGGCGCCCGCTCGGCAGGCCAAAATGGCGCGACTGCGGCGGCCGGCGGTGCCGGCTGCGGCTACGATGGATGCCCTGCCGTTTCGCGAGAAACCTGCCATGAGCCTGCGCCAACTTTCCCCCCTTCACGTGTTGGCGCGCCGCTGGCTGTGCGCCGGGCTCATGGCCACACTGGGCGGCGCCGCCCTGGCGCAAACGCCGCCCGTCGCGCCGCCAGCGCGCCCGGCGGCCAAAGACATGCCGGTGGCCAAGGTGCCGGCAACCAAGCCCGGCGCCAAGGCCGAGCCGTCCAAGACCACGGTGTTGTCAGCCAACCTGCAGGCCAAAGGCTTGTTCGAAGGCGACAAGCTCAGCGCCTTGGCGCAGCGCCGGCTCGACGCGCTGGTGGCCGACGCCGCCGATCTGGACGTCGAGGTGGCCTTCGTCGTGCCCTCGGGCCCGTGGCAGACCGAAGGCGCGGCCGCCGACGAGCGCAGCCTGACGCCGGCGCGGCTGCAGGCGCTGCGCAGCTACCTGGCGCAGCGCGGCATCGAGAGCAAGCGCATCTACGTCGAAAGCCGGATCGACAAGAAGCTGGCCGAGCCGCGCCTGAGCATCGAGCTGGTCGGCCGGCCCTCGCACCAATAACCCATCGATCGCGCCGACATGGACACCTTGACGCCCTCGCGTTGGCTCGCCGACGAGCCGATGTCGCCGCTGCGCATCTTCCTCGACCCGCGCGGGCGCATCGCGCGGCGCGAGTTCTGGCTCTACGGCGTGCTGGCGCTGTTCGGGCTGACGCTGTTGCTGCAGACCTTGCTGGCGGTGGCGCGCGTTCCGTCAGGCACGGCCAGCACCTGGGTTCAGATGCTGCTGCTGTGGCCAGCGGTGGCGGTCTCGATCAAGCGCTGGCACGACCGCGACAAGTCGGGCTGGTGGGTGCTGATCGTGTTGCTGCCCCTGGTCGGCTGGCTCTGGGCCTTGATCGACAACGGTTTCCTGGCCGGCACCCGCGGCGCCAACCGCTTCGGCGACGACCCCGTGCAGCCGCTCAATAGCGGCCTGTGATGCCGGCCAGCCGCAGGTAGACCGTCGCCAGCCAGGCGACGAAGCCGCGCTCCAGCCAGCGCTGCCAGCCCTGGCGCGCCGGCAGCGTGCTGACCTCGGTCGACTGCGCGATGGCAGCGTCGAACTGCGCGCCCAGGTCGCGCGCGAAGTCGGCATCCTGAACCGCGATGTTGGCCTCCAGGTTGAGCAGCAGCGACAGCGGGTCGATGTTGGAGCTGCCCACGGTGGCCCAGTCGTCGTCGACCACCGCCACCTTGGCGTGCAGAAAGGTCGGCGTGTATTCGAAGATGCGCACGCCATGGGCGCTGAGTTCGTCGTACAAGGCCTGGGCCGCCAGCGCCGCCAGCCGGTAGTCGATCTTGCCCTGCAGCAGCAGGCGCACGCGCACGCCGCGGCGGGCGGCGTCGCGCAGCGTGCGCCGAAAGGCCCGGCCGGGATAGAAGTAGGGCACGGCGATGTCGACGCGCGTGCTTGCGCCGCGGATCGCCTCGACATAGCTGCGCTCGATGGCGCGGCGCTGGCGCAGGTTGTCGCGGACGACGAAGGCCGCCAGCACCGGCTGCAGGCTGGTGCCGGCATCGGTGGCGCCCGGCGTCGAGCGCAGCCGGCGCAGCAGTCGCAGCGTCTGCTCCACCGGTGCGGCGCTGCGCGCCAGCGAGCGCACTTCCTCGCGCCAGCCATGGCCCAGATTGGCGCGCGCCCACATCGCCCGCGTCGTGCCATGCACTTGCAGCGCCAGCGGTCCGTGCAGCTCGACGGCGAAGTCCAGCCGCGGCGTGGCGAAGGCCCCATGGTGGATGTCGTTGCGGTCGTCGATGACGTTGATGCCGCCGACGAAGGCGATCTCGCGGTCGACGACGCACATCTTCTGGTGCAGCCGGCGCAACTGGCCCGGCTGCAGCCAGGCGTACCAGCGGTCGAGCGGGCGGAAGACCTCGAACTTCAGGCGCTCGTGGCGCAACCAGACGCGCAGCAGCGGCAGCACACCCATCGAGCCGAAACCGTCGACGACGACGTAGACGCGCACGCCGCGCTCGGCCGCCGCCAGCAAGGCGTCGGCCATCGCGCGGCCGGCGCTGTCGGGGTGGAAGATGTAGGTCGCCAGCCAGATCTCGGTGCGCGCGGCCGCGATCGCTTCGTGCATGCGCGGGAACAGCGCGTCGCCGCCTTGCAGCAGGCGCACGCGATTGCCACCGACGAAGTGCGGCAACGCCGTGTCGCCGCGCGCCCAGGCCTGGGTGTCGCCGTCCGGGTCGGGGCTGGTCAGCACGGCTCCAGCTCGGCCACGATGGGCAAGTGGTCCGACATCCGCGCCCAGGTGGTGCCGCGCGGCACCATCGTCGAGCGGCAGGCCAGGCCACGGGTGTAGAAACGGTCGAGCGCAAACACCGGTATCAGCGAGGGGAAGGTCAGGCGCTGGCGCGCCAGGCCTTGCGGCGACACCGCGCGCGTCAGGCCGATCTCGCGCATCGGCCCGTCCAGGCGTTCGCCCCAATCGTTGAAGTCGCCCGCCACCACCAGCATCTCGCCCGGCGGCACCACCGCGTCGATGAACTGGGCCAGCCGCTGCACCTGGCGCACCCGGCTGGCATGCACCAGCCCGAGGTGAACGACGACGGCGTGCAACGCGCTGCCATTCCACAACACCGGCACATGGAGCAGGCCGCGCTGCTCGAAGCGGTGGTCGCTGACATCGTGGTGACCGACATCGCCCAGCGGCCAGCGCGACAGCAAGGCATTGCCATGCTCGCCCTGGCGCGTCACGGCATTGGTGCGGTAGGCCACGTCATAGCCTTCCGGAGCCAGGAAGTCGGCCTGGCCCTGCTTGGGCCAGCCGAACGACGTGCGGTCGAAGTGCCGCGCCTCGCCGTGGTGGAACAGCCGCACTTCCTGCAGGAAGACGAGGTCGGCGTCGAGCGCCTCGATCGCCAGTCCGAGGTTGTGGATCTCCAGCCGCTTGCCCAGCCCGATGCCGCGCACACCTTTGTGGATGTTGTAGGTGGCCACGCGCAGCGCCCCCAGCCCCGCGTAAGGCGGCATCAGGGTCGACTGCAGGGGATTGATCATGGCGGCGTGGCGGCGGCCAGTCGGCCCGGCAATTGAAGGATGGCCTCGGCGTTGCTGGGAGAGAAGCAGCGCTCGGCCGCCACGCGCCACGGCAGCCAGGTGTGGCGCAGGTGTTCGCGTGGCTGCAGCCGCACTGCGGTGCCGGGCGCCACCGAGAGGCCGAACACATGCTCGGTGTTGTGACCCACGCCAGGCGCGTAGCGGTGGGCCCAGATCGGGAAGATCGGGTAGACGTTGCACAAGGCCCAGTCGTGCAGCAGGCCGCCGTCGATGCCGGTTTCTTCGGCCACCTCACGGCGCGCCGTGGCCGCCAGCGGCTCGTCGGCATGGTCCTTGGCACCGGTCACGCTTTGCCAGAAACCGGGGTGGTCGGCGCGCTCGATCAGCAACACCTCGGCCGCCGGCGTGTGGATCACCACCAGCACCGACTCGGGGATCTTGAACGGCCGGCTCACGGCACGCTGCGGCGCCGCTGCACGGCCTGTGCCAGGCGGCGCAGCAGCGGCTCGGTGTCGTCCCAGCCGATGCAGGCGTCGGTGATCGACACGCCGGGCTGCAGCGGCTCGCCGGGCAGCAAGTCTTGCCGGCCTTCGTGCAGATGGCTTTCGATCATGACGCCGGCGATGCGGCGCTCGCCGGCTTCGATCTGCGCCGCCAGGTCGCGCGCGACATCGATCTGCCGACGGTGCTGCTTGGCCGAGTTGGCGTGCGAGCAGTCGACCATCAGCGCCTCGCGCAGCCCGGCCTTGCGCAGCACGGCGCCGGCCGCTTCGACGGCGGCGGCGTCGTAGTTCGGCACCTTGCCGCCGCGCAGGATGATGTGGCCGTCGGCGTTGCCGCGGGTCTCGAAGATCGCCGCCACCCCCATCTTCGTCATGCCCATGAAGGAATGCGGCGCGGCCGCGGCGAGCCCGGCGTCGGCCGCCACCTGCACGCTGCCGTCGGTGCCATTCTTGAAGCCAACCGCGCAGCTCAGCCCCGAGGCCAGCTGGCGATGGCTCTGGCTTTCGGTGGTGCGGGCGCCGATCGCACCCCAGGCGATCAGGTCGGCCAGGTATTGCGGGCTCAGCAGGTCGAGGAACTCGGTGCCCGCCGGCAACCCGAGCGCGCTGATGTCCAGCAGCAGCCGGCGCGCCCGCGCCAGCCCTTCGTTGATGCGGAAGCTGCCGTCCAGCCGCGGGTCGTTGATGTAGCCCTTCCAGCCCACCGTCGTGCGCGGCTTCTCGAAATAGACCCGCATGACGACGATCAGCTCGCTGGCCAGTTCGCGCGCCAGCGGCTGCAGGCGCTGGGCGTAGGTCATCGCCGCACCGTGGTCGTGGATCGAGCAAGGCCCGACGACGACGACGATGCGGTCGTCTCGGCCTTGCAGCACCAGGCCGATGCAGGCTCGTGTCGACTCGATCAGGGCTTCGACGGCCGGCGTCACCGGCAGTTCTTCGAGCAGCACCGCCGGCGACACCAGCGCGCGCACGGCGGCGATGCGCACGTCGTCGATGCGCGTGGTGTCGAGCGTGGCGTCGCGCGAACCGGCTTCGCGGTCGTGGCGGGGGTCGTCGATGGGCTGCGGCATGTCGACGGCCATTCTAGGAGTCCGCGACAGGCGGCGGGGCCGTGGCCGTTACCGACCGCGGCCCCGCGCCGCTCAGGCCGCTGCCGGGCTGCGCAAGCGGATGTGCAGCTCGCGCAGCTGGCCTTCGTCCACCGCCGACGGCGCGCCGGTGAGCAGGCATTGCGCGCGCTGCGTCTTCGGGAAGGCGATGACGTCGCGAATGCTCTCGGCCTTGGTCATCAGCGTCACCAGCCGGTCCAGGCCGAAGGCCAGGCCGCCATGCGGGGGCGCGCCGTACTGCAAGGCATCGAGCAAAAAGCCGAACTTGGTCTTGGCGTCGTCAGGCGCGATCTTCAGCGCGGTGAACACCTTGCTCTGCACCTCGGCGCGGTGGATGCGCACCGAGCCGCCGCCGAGCTCCCAGCCGTTGAGCACCATGTCGTAGGCCTTGGCAATGCAGGCACCGGGGTCGGTGTCCATCAAGTCCTCATGGCCGTCCTTGGGCGCGGTGAACGGGTGATGCACGGCGTTCCAGCGCTGCGCTTCGTCGTCGTGCTCGAACATCGGGAAGTCGACCACCCACAGCGGCGCCCACTTGTCCTCGAAGAGGCCATGGCTGCGGCCGAACTCGCTGTGGCCGACCTTCAGCCGCAGCGCGCCCAGGGCGTCGTTGACGACCTTGGCCTTGTCGGCGCCGAAGAAGATCAGGTCGCCGCTGACGGCGCCGGTGCGCGCCATCACCTGCTGCAGCGCGCTGTCGTGCAGGTTCTTGACGATCGGGCTTTGCAGGCCGTCACGGCCCTTGCTGGCGTCGTTGACCTTGATCCAGGCCAGGCCCTTGGCGCCGTAGATCTTGACGAACTCGGTGTAGGCGTCGATCTCGCCACGACTCATGTCGCCCCCGCCCGGCACGCGCAGCGCCGCCACACGCCCGCCCTTGCTCTGCGCCGGGCCCGAGAAGACCTTGAAGTCGACGTCGGCCATGATGTCGGTCAGCTCGGTGAACTCGAGCTTGACGCGCAGGTCGGGCTTGTCCGAGCCGAAGCGGTGCATCGCGTCGGCATAGGTCAACTGCTCGTAGACCGGCAACTCGACGCCGAGCGCCTTGCGGAACACGGTGCGGATCATGCCTTCGGTGATGGCGCGGATCTCGACCTCGCCGAGGACCGAGGTCTCGATGTCGATCTGCGTGAACTCGGGCGGGCGGTCGGCGCGCAGGTCTTCGTCGCGGTAGCACTTGGTGATCTGGTAGTAGCGGTCGAAGCCGGCCACCATCAGCAACTGCTTGAACAGCTGCGGGCTTTGCGGCAACGCGAAGAAGGCGCCGTCGTGCACGCGGCTGGGCACGAGGTAGTCGCGCGCGCCCTCGGGCGTGCTCTTGGTCAGCATCGGCGTCTCGATGTCGATGAAGCCGAGCTCGTCGAGGTATTTGCGCACCTCCATCGTGACCCGGTAGCGCAGCATCATGTTCTTCTGCATCGCCGGGCGTCGCAGGTCGAGCACGCGGTGCGTCAGCCGTGTCGTCTCCGACAGGTTGTCGTCGTCGAGCGGGAAGGCCGGCGTCACGCTGGGGTTGAGCACCAGCAGTTCCAGGCACAGCACCTCGATCCTGCCGCTGGTGAGGTTGGCGTTTTCGGTGCCTGGCGGGCGCGCCCGCACACGGCCGGTGACCTGCAGGCAGAACTCGTTGCGCACGTCCTCGGCAACCTGGAACATCTCGGCGCGGTCGGGGTCGCAGACCACCTGGACCAGGCCTTCGCGGTCGCGCAGGTCGATGAAGATGACGCCGCCGTGGTCGCGCCGGCGGTGCGCCCAGCCCATCAAGGTCACCGTCTGGTCGAGCAAGGTCTCGCTGACCAGGCCACAGTATTCGCTTCTCATGATTTCACTCCGGATCGGGGTTCGGCCGCGCGCGTGGCGCGGCGTTGGCATCGGGTCTCGACGGCGGGTTGGGCTGTGTCACAAGCCCTCAGGGCTGGCCGCTGTGCCGTGGCGCAGGCCAGCCCGGTCAGTTTCGTGACGCGGCGGCAGGCGGCGCCACCACGCCCATCGAGATGACGTATTTGAGCGCCGCGTCGACGCTCATCTTCAGCGGCACGACGTCGGCGCGCGCCATCATCAGGAAGAAGCCCGAGGTCGGGTTCGGCGTCGTCGGCACGTAGACGCTGACGTACTCACCCGGCAAGTGCAGCGCCACCTCGCCGCCGGGCTTGCCGGTGACGAAGGCGATGGTCCACGAACCCTGGCGCGGGTACTGCACCAGCACGGCTTCGCGAAAGGCGTTGCCGCTGCTGGAGAACAGCGTGTCCGAGACCTGCTTGACCGAGCTGTAGATCGACTTGACGATCGGGATCTGGTGCATCAGCCGGTGCCACTGGTGCACCAGCCACTGACCGAAGATGTTGGTCACCAGCACGCCGGTGCTGACCAGCGCCGCCGCCAGCGCCAGCACGCCCAGGCCGGGCACGTGGCGCAGCTGCTCGATGCCGGCATGGGCCGACGCCGGCAACACCGCCTGCGAGATCGACAGCAGCCACGAGAAGACGCTGTCGAGCACGCCGAGCAGCCAGGACAGCAGCCAGATCGTGATCGCCAACGGCAACCACACCAGCATGCCGGTGACGAGGTATTTCTTCACGGCGCGCGCGCGGCGGCCTCAGCTGCTCGAAGGCGGCGCGGCCGCTGGCGCAGCCGCCTTGGCGGCGGCGGGCTTGTCGGCAGCCGGCTTGTCAGCGGCGGGTTTGTCGGCGGCTGGCTTGTCGGCGCTGGCCGGCGCGGCATCGGCCGTCTTGCCGCTGTCTTTGCTGCCGTCCTTGCCGCCGTCCTTGGCAGGCGCCGGGGCGTTGTTGCCGCCGCGGAAATCGGTGACGTACCAGCCCGAGCCCTTGAGCTGGAAGCCCGCTGCGGTGAGCTGCTTGTTGAAAGCGGCGGCGCCACAGGACGGACAAACGGTCAAGACCGGATCCGACATCTTCTGCAGAACGTCTTTGGCGTGCCCACATTCGGCACAGCAGTATGCGTAGATCGGCATGCCCTACCCGTCAAGACAAAACCGGACATTATAGTCGGCGCCCGGCCTGGGCTCGCAGGCCCGCCGGCCTTCGCCAGCCACTCGCGAGCGCGCAGGCGCTCGGCCTGGGCTCAGCCGCCGGGCTGGCAGGCCCGTCGGCCTTCGCCAGCCACTCGCGAGCGCGCAGGCGCTCGCTCGGCGCGGGCTCAGTGACTGCGGTGGCCGGGCAGGGGTTTGCTGTGCGCCAGCGCGGCTTCGATCGAATGGCCTTGGCCGCGGATGATGGTCGGCGCCAAGGTGCCCATCAACATGCCGATGATCGAGGCGAAGAAACCGACCAGGTTGGGCGGCACCATCGCGTCGGCGGCGATCTGGCTCGCCACCAGCCAGGTGCCCACGCCCAGCACGATGGAGAACAGCGCCCCCTGGGTGTTGGCGCGCTTCCAGTACGCGCCGGCGATCAGCGGCACGAAGGCGCCGGTCAGCGTCACGTTGTAGGCGTTCTGCACCATCTCGTACATGGTGCTGGTGCTGTTGACGGCAAACACCAGCGCGGCGGCGGTGAAGGTGACCAGGACGATGCGCAGCGTCAGCAGCATCTGGCGGTCGCTCATGTGGTGCACGAAGGGGCGCAGCACGTTCTCGGCGAACAGCGCTGTCGGCGCCAGCAAGGCGCCGCTGGCGGTCGACAAGATCGCCGACAGCAGGGCGCCGAAGAACATCACCTGCGCCCACAGCGGCATCTTGCCCAGCACCAGGTCGGGCAGGATGCGCTGGATGGCGCGCGCGTCGTCGGCGGCGAACAGCCCGCCCAGCGTCGGGTCGGCCACCAGCGCAGCGTAGGCGATGTAGATCGGCACAAAGGCAAAGCAGAAGTAGACCCCAGCACCGATGAGGGTGCCGCGCACGGCGGTCCTTTCGTCCTTGGCGCTGGTCATGCGCTGGAAGACGTCTTGCTGCGGGATCGAGCCGAAGGCAAAGGCGAAGAAGGCCCCCGCCATCGCCCACCAGGCGGCGGCGTTCATGTCGGCAGGGAACATCACCAGCTTGCCCTCGGCGATGGCCTGGCCGACGACTTTGTCGACACCGCCGGCCAGGTCACCCACCAGCACGCCGACCAGGGTCAGGCCGATCAGGATCACCACGGTCTGGAACAGATCGGTGAAAGCCACCGACCACATGCCGCCGAAGACGGTGTAGACCAGCACCACCGCCGCGCCGGCCAGGATGGCCTGGTTGAACTCGATCGCGCCGCCCGACAGCGCATGGATCACCAGGCCCAGCGCCGTCATCTGCGCCGAAGTCCAGCCCAGGTAGCTGAAGACGATGGAAAAGCTGGTCAGCACTTCCACCTTCTTGCCGTAGCGCTGCTTGTAGAAGTCGCCGATGGTCAGCAAATTCATGCGGTAGAACAGGCGCGCAAACAGCAAGGCGGCCAGCACCAGGCAGATCGAGGCGCCGAACGGGTCACCGGGGATGCCGTGCAAGCCGTCCTTGGCGAAGGTGGCCGACACCGACAACACGGTCTCGGCGCCGAACCAGGTCGCGAACACCGTGGCCACGTTCATGTACAGCGGCAAGCTGCGTCCGGCGACCAGGTAGTCGGTCGTGTTCTTGACACGCCGCGCGGCGAGCAGGCCGATGGTGATGGTCAGCGCGACGTAGAGGGCAACGAATCCGATCAGCATGGGCTCCACCTCGGGAAATGGCCACCAGAAGCGCGCGCGGCACGGGGCCGGCGCGGCGGGAACGGCCGGCAGTGTAAGGCCGCTCAGCCGGCCGCGACGCGGTACACCAGATGCACCGCCAGCGCGCCGGCGGTGAAGCCCAGCGCGGCCCACAGCAGGGCCTGCAGCAGGCGGTTGGTGCGCCGCTGTTCAAGCAGCAAGGCGCGCGTCAGCGGTGACTCCACCGGGCGCTGGGCGCGCAGCAGCACCTGGTGCACCAGGCGCGGCAGCTCGGGCAGCAGCTGGGCATAGCGCGGCGCTTCCTTCTCCAGCCGGCCGAGCAGGCCGCGCCAGCCGATCTGGTCGTGCATCCAGCGCTCCAGGAAGGGCTTGGCGGTCGACCAGAGGTCGAGCTCGGGGTCGAGCTGGCGGCCCAGGCCTTCGACGTTGAGCAGCGTCTTTTGCAGCAGCACCAGTTGCGGCTGGATCTCGACGTTGAAGCGGCGCGAGGTCTGGAACAGCCGCATCAACACCTGACCGAGCGAGATGTCCTTGAGCGGGCGGTCGAAGTGCGGCTCGCAGACGGCGCGGATCGCGCCTTCGAGGGCGTCAACCCGTGTCTGCGGGGGCACCCAGCCGCTTTCGACGTGCAGTTCGGCCACGCGCTTGTAGTCACGGCGGAAGAAGGCGATGAAGTTCTGCGCCAGGTACTCTTTGTCGACCTCGGTCAGCGTGCCCATGATGCCGAAGTCGAGCGCGATGTAGCGCCCGAAGGTGTCCGGCGCCAGGCTGACCTGGATGTTGCCCGGGTGCATGTCGGCATGGAAGAAGCCGTCGCGGAAGACCTGGGTGAAGAAGATCGTCACGCCGTCGCGCGCCAGCTTGGGAATGTCGACGCCGGCGTCGCGCAAACGCTGCATCTGGTTGATCGGCACGCCGTGCATGCGCTCCATCACCATCACCGTCGACTTGCAGTAGTCCCACACGATCTCGGGCACCATCACCAGATTCAGGCCGTCCATGTTGCGACGCAGTTGGGCGGCGTTGCTGGCTTCGCGCACGAGGTCGAGCTCGTCGTGCAGGTAGGTGTCGAACTCGGCCACCACCTCGCGCGGCTTGAGCCGTTTGCCGTCGGCCGACAGCCGCTCGACCCAGCGTGCCAGCGTGTGCAGCAGCGTCAAGTCGTCGTCGATCACCGACAGCATGCCCGGGCGCAGCACCTTGACAGCGACCTCGCGGCCGTCGTGCAGCGCGGCGAAGTGCACCTGCGCGATCGACGCGCTGGCCACCGGTTCGGCGTCGAAACGGGCGAACACCTCTTCGATGCGCCGGCCCAGCGCACGCTCGACCAGCACACGCGCCTGCGCCGCCGGGAACGGCGGTACGCGGTCCTGCAGCTTGGCCAGCTCGTCGGCCAGGTC
>JAUYAJ010000466.1 GCA_030693565.1 Rubrivivax sp. | reverse complement strand
AGGCTTTCCGGCCTCATTTCGGCGCCGGCGCCTGCCAAGGGCGCTGCCAGCCTGCGCGATACTGGTGCCATGACCGACCCCGCGCACGAGGTGCGACTGCTGCACATCGAGGACTCCGAGCCCGACCACGCGCTGGCCATGGCCCACCTGCGCCGGGCGGGCCTGGCAGCAAGCGCGCGCCGCATCGAGAGCCGCGCCGAGTTCGAATTGGCGCTGGCCGAACCCTGGGACTTGATCCTGTCGGACTACAACCTGCCGGGCTTCAGCGGCCTCGAAGCGCTGCAGATGCTGCGCGCCAGCGGGCGCCTGCTGCCCTTCATCCTGGTGTCGGGCGAGATCGGCGAGGACACCGCCGTCGAGGCGATGCGCAACGGCGCCAGCGACTACCTGCTGAAGAACAACCTGGTGCGGCTGGCGCCGGCGATCGAACACGCGATTGCCGCCGCCGAGACCCACCGCGCCCGGCTCGCCGCCGACCAGGAAGTGGAACAGTCGCGCGAGCGCCTGCGCGAGCTGGCCCAGCACCTGCAGACCAGCATCGACACCGAGCGCGCCGCGATCGCGCGCGAGATCCACGACGATGTCGGCGGTTCGCTGACCGCATTGAAGTTCGACCTGCACTGGATCCACGGGCATTCGACGGCGCCCGACGTGCTCCAGCGCACGCAGTCGGCGCTGGAGACCGTGAGCCAGGCACTCGAAGCCAGCCAGCGCATCATGCACAACCTGCGCCCGGCCATCCTCGAGCAAGGCCTGGTGGCGGCGCTGCAGTGGATGACGCGCAATTTCGAAAAGCGCACCGGCATCGAATGCGAGTTCCGCACCAGCCACGAGGCGCCGCTGCTGCCGCCGGGCGTGCCGCTCGTGGCCTACCGCACGGCCCAGGAAGCGCTGACCAACGTGAGCAAGCATGCCCAGGCCACGCGCGTCCAGATCGAACTGCAGTTCGGCGCCGGCGTGCTGTCGCTCGAAGTCACCGACAACGGCCACGGGCTGGCCCCGCAGGCGCTGGAGAAGGCGCGCAGTTTCGGCATCCGCGGCCTGCACGAGCGCGCCGCCACCGTGGGCGGCTGGGTCGACCTCAGTTCCAGCCCGAAAGGCACGACGTTGATCCTGTCGGTGCCGCTGCAGCCCGGCGCCGCCGGCGCCGACGACAATCACCGTCATGACCCGTCCGCCTGGGCGGCGCTGTAGCAGGAAGGGCCGCTGGCCATGATCCAAGTCATCCTCTGTGACGACCACGCGCTGATTCGCCGCGGCGTGCGCGACACGCTGTCCGACGCCGCCGACATCAGCGTCGTCGGCGAAGCCGGCGACTACGGCGAGTTGCGCGTGCTGATGCGCAAGCTGGCCAGCGCCGAGGACGGCCGCGGCGTCGGCTGCGACGTGCTCGTGCTCGACATCAACCTGCCCGGGCGCAGCGGCCTGGACGTGTTGCACGCGCTCAAGGACGAAGGCTCGCCGATCAAGGTGTTGATCGTCAGCATGTACCCCGAGGACCAGTACGCGATCCGCGCGCTGCGCGCCGGTGCCCATGGTTACGTCAACAAGGGCAGCGACCCGCAGCTCATCGTGCAGGCGGTGCGCACAGTGGCCCAGGGCCGCAAATACGTCACCCCGGAGATCGCCCAGATGCTGGTCGAGAGCCTGACCGCGCCGGCGATCGAAAACCCGCACCAGAAGCTCAGCGACCGCGAGTTGCAGACGCTGGTGATGATTGCCTCGGGCAAACGGCTGTCCGACATCGCCGAAGCGCTGATGCTGTCGCCCAAGACGGTGTCGGTCTACCGCGCCCGGGTGCTGGAGAAGCTGCAGTTGGCAAACAACTCCGAGCTCACGGTCTACGCCATCCGCAGCGGGCTGGTCGGCAGTTGACGCGGGTCGCGGCGCTGGACGACCCGCGCCGGCCCCGGCAGGCCGACGCCGACCTGCTGTCGCTGGCACTGATCGACGCCCGCAACCTGACGCTGGCCTGGCTGGCGGCCTTCGAAGCCGCACCGGCGCCGGCGCCCGGCGGCCGCTCGCCGCTGTGGCTGGCCGGCCATGCCGGCTGGTACCAGGAATACTGGATTGCCCGCCATGTGCAGCGCCAGCGCGGCCCGCGCTGCGACGCCAGCGCCCTGCGGCTGGCGTCGATAGAGCCCGCTGCCGACGACGCATTCGGCCCCGGCGGCCATGGCCAGGCCTTGGGTTATGGCGTTCTGCGCCACTACCTGGCCGCGACCCTGGACTTGACGCTCGACCTGCTGGCCAGCGCCGCGGCTGACGACGACGCCTTGCACTTTTATCGCCTGGCCTTGCTGCACGAAGACCGGCTCGGCGAAGCGCTGGCCGAGACCGCGGCGCTCTGGCAACTTGCCGCCGGCGGCACCAACCCGGCGCCGTGGCGGCCGCTGGCGCCGCGCCCGGCGCGCGATCCGCTGTGGCTGCCGGCGCAGCGCATCACGCTCGGCTCGGCGGCGGGCGGCCTGGTGCCCGACAACGAGACCGGCAGCCTGGCCGTCGATCTGCCCGAATTCGAGATCGACGC
>JAUYAJ010000456.1 GCA_030693565.1 Rubrivivax sp. | reverse complement strand
GCCGGGCCGCGAAGCGGTGGTGGCCAAGTTCTACCGGCCGGGCCGCTGGAGCAACGCGCAAATCGTCGAGGAACACAGCTTTGCGCTCGAGTTGGCGGCCGCCGAAGTGCCGGTGGTGCCGCCGCGAGTGCTGCAGGCGGGCGCCAGCCACCCGGCGCCTGGCCTGACGCTGCGGGGCGAGCCGCCGACGCTGGCCTGCCTGCCAGTCGGCGCCGCCGTGCACCGCTACAGCGTTGCCACGCGCTGCGCCGGCCGCGAGGCCGAACTCGATGACCCGGCGACGCTGCAACAGCTGGGCCGCTTCATCGGTCGCCTGCACAGCGTCGGCCAGCAGCGCGGTTTTACCCACCGGGTGACGATGGACCCGCGCATCGACGGCCGGCGCGCCCGCGACCTGGTGCTGGACGGCGGCTTCGTCAGCGACGACCAGCGCCCGGCCTGGGTCGCCGCCAGCCAGGCCGCACTCGATCTCGTCGAAGCCGCATTCGAGCGCCTGGCGCCGCTGCAACTGCTGCGCCTGCACGGCGACTGCCACCTGGGCAACGTGCTCTGGCGCGACGGCGCGCCGCATGTCGTCGACCTTGACGACGCCTGCATGGGCCCGGCGGTGCAGGACTTGTGGATGCTGGTCAGCGGCGACAGGCCGTCGATGACACGCCAGCTGCACCTGCTGCTCGAAGGTTACGAGCAGTTCCGCGACTTCGACGACCGCGAGCTGGCGCTGATCGAGCCGCTGCGCACCTTGCGCATGCTGCGCCACAGCGCCTGGCTGGCGGCGCGCTGGAGCGACCCGACCTTCCCGCTCAACTTCCCCTACTTCGGCACCTCGGCCTACTGGTCGCAGCAAGTCACCCAGCTGCACGAGCAGGCCCAGGCGATGGCGCTCAGCTCACCAGCAGGCGGTTGACGCGCTGCACATAGGCCGCCGGGTCTTCCAGGTGGCCGCCTTCGGCGAGCAAAGCCTGGTCGAACAGGATTTGCGCCAGGTCGTCAAAGCGCGCATCACCCTCGCCCGCCGCCGCCATGCGCTGGACCAGCGCATGGTCGGGGTTCACTTCCAGCACCGGCATCGCCGGCGGTGCGCTCTGGCCGGCTTGCTTGAGCATGCGCGCCAGGTGTGAGCTCATGTCGCCTTCGTCGACCACGATGCAGGCCGGCGAGTCGACCAGCCGGGTCGTCGCGCGCACGTCCTTGGCGCGCTCCTTGAGCGCCGCCTTCAGGCGCTCGATCAGCGGTTTCAGCGCTTCGGCGGTTTCCTCGGCCTGCTTCTTCTCGGCCTCGTCCTGCAGCTTGCCCAGGTCGACGCCGCCCTTGGCGACGCTTTGCAGCGACTTGCCCTCGAACTCGTAGAGGTGGCTGAGCATCCACTCGTCGACGCGGTCGGTCAGCAGCAACACCTCGATGCCCTTCTTGCGAAAGATCTCCAGCTGCGGGCTGCTCTTGGCGGCCACGGCCGAATCGGCGGTGATGTAGAAGATGGCCTCCTGGCCTTCCTTCATGCGCCCGGCGTAGTCGGCCAGCGACACACCTTCGTCGGCCTGCGTCGACGCAAAGCGCAGCAGCTTGGCCAGCCGCTCGGCGTTGGCATGGTCCTCGCCCACGCCTTCCTTGAGCACGACGCCGAAGTCGCGCCAGAACTTCATGTACTTGTCGCGCTCGGCGGCGTCTTCGTTGTCGGCCAGCGCTTCGAGCATGCTCAGCACACGCTTGGTCGAGCCTTCACGGATCGCCTTGACGTCGCGGCTTTCCTGCAGCAGCTCGCGGCTGACGTTGAGCGGCAGGTCGGCACTGTCGATCACGCCCTTGACGAAGCGCAGGTAGACCGGCATCAGCGCTTCGGCGTCGTCCATGATGAAGACGCGCTTGACGTAGAGCTTGACGCCGCCGCGCTTGTCGCGGTTCCACAGATCGAACGGCGCTTTCGCCGGCACGTAGAGCAGCTGGGTGTACTCGGTGCGACCTTCGACGCGGTTGTGGGTGTAGGCCAGCGGCGCTTCGCTGTCGTAGCTGAGCTGCTTGTAGAACTCCTGGTACTGGGCGTCGGTGACTTCGCTCTTGGGCCGCGTCCACAGCGCGGCAGCCTTGTTCACGGTCTCCCATTCGTCGGTGTCGACCTGGGCCGATTTTTCTTCGTCCCAACGCTGCTTGACCATCAGGATCGGCAGCGAAATGTGATCGCTGTACTTGCCGACGATGGACTTGAGCTTCCAGGCCGAAAGGAATTCTTCTTCGCCTTCGCGCAGGTGCAGAACGACGTCGGTGCCGCGCGCAGCGCGGTCGATGGTCTCGACCTCGAAGTCGCCGCTGCCGTCGCTGCTCCAGCGCACGCCCTGGTCGCTGGCCACGCCGGCGCGGCGTGATTCGACGGTGATGCGGTCGGCGACGATGAAGCCCGAGTAGAAGCCGACGCCGAACTGGCCGATCAGGTTGGCGTCCTTCTTCTGCTCGCCTTCGAGCGTGGCCATGAACTCGCGCGTGCCGCTCTTGGCGATCGTGCCCAGGTGGGCCACGGCCTCGTCGGCACTCATGCCGATGCCGTTGTCGCGCACGGTGATGGTCTTGGCCTGGGCGTCGAAGAAGACGCGAACCTCGAGGTTGGGCGCGTCTTCGTAGAGCGCGCTGCTGTCCAGTGCCTCGAAGCGCAGCTTGTCGCAGGCGTCGGAGGCGTTGGAGACCAGCTCGCGCAGGAAGATTTCCTTGTTCGAGTACAGCGAGTGGGTGACGAGGTGCAGGATCTGCTTGACCTCGGCCTGGAATGACAGTGTTTGTTTGTCCATGGTCGTCGAAGGAATGGGGTGAACAGCGATGAAAGGCGATGTGGGGTCGCAGCGCCGGCCTTCAAGGCCGGGCGGCAGCGCCGTCGAATGGAGGCCAGCGAAATTCAGCGCTTGCCGAAGGCGCCGCTGAAGGCGGCGCTGAGCGAATCGAAGGGCCGGGCGCCGCTCATGTCGGTGATTTGCGCCCAGTGCGCCGCCACGCTTTCGGGCGACACCTCGGCAGCCGGCAGGTGCACGCCCTGGCCTTCGACGATCTGCACGCGCGCGAAGTACCCGGCGCCGGCGGCGATGATCTCGCCCGTCGACGTGCAGGCCTCGCTGGCCAGGTAGGCGACAGCGGCCGACACGCGCTCGGGCGCGGCGTCGCCGAGCATGGCGCTGAAGGGCAGGCCTTCGGTCATGCGCGTCAGCGCCACCGGCGCCACCGCATTGACCAGGATGCCGTACTTCTGGCCTTCGAGCTTGAGCGTGTTCATCAGCCCGACCAGGCCGAGCTTGGCGGCGCCGTAGTTGGTCTGGCCGAAGTTGCCGTACAGGCCGGCGGCCGAACTCGTCATCACGATGCGGCCATAGGCCTGGCCTTGCATCTGTGCCAGCGCCGCCTGCGAGCAGTAGGCACTGCCGAGCAAGTGCACCGCCAGCACCGAGGCGAAGTCCTCGGGCGCCATGCGCGCCAGCGTCTTGTCGCGCAGGATGCCAGCGTTGTTGATCAGCACATCGAGCCGGCCCCAGGTCTTCACCGCGGTGTCGACCAGGGCGCGAGCGCCCTCGGGCTCGGCCACGCTGTGGTGGTCGGCCACCGCCTGGCCGCCGGCGGCGCGGATCTCGGCCACCACGCGGTTTGCCGCGGCGTCGTCGCCGCCAACACCGGCGACACTGCCGCCGAGATCGTTCACCACCACCTTGGCGCCGCGGCTCGCCAGCAGCAGGGCGTGGGCTCGTCCCAGGCCGCCGCCAGCGCCGGTGACCACGGCCACGCGGCCATCAAATCGAATGGGTTCCATCAATACCTCCGGGGCGCGACTGTACGCGGCGCCGCGGCCGGGGCCAGCATGCGGCTCAGAACAGCGTCGTCACCCGCACCCGCCCGCCTTCGCTTTCGACGGTGGTGTTGTCGGCGCCACCGCGCGCCAGCCGCACCATGTTCGGGTTGCTGGCCATGATGTCGGCGACGAAGCCGCGCACGCCGCGGCCGCGTGCGTGCTCGACCATGCGCTGCTGCATCGCGCTGCCCAGGCCGCAGCCTTGCCAGTCGGGGTGCATCATGAAGGCGGTCTCGGCCAGGTTGGTCGAGGCGTCGACGAAGTAGCAGGACTGGCCGACGATCTGCGGGTTCTCGCGCGTGCCGGCGACGGCGACGAAGGCGACCTCGTTGTCGAAGTCCATGTTGCACAGCCGCTGCACGTCCTTGATCGACAGCCCGCGCACCTTGCGAAAGAAGCGCGTGTAGACGTCGCGATCGGACAGGCGGTGGAAGAGGTCGCGGATGGCGTCGCCATCGGTCGCCGCCGACGGCCGCAGCAACACCTTGCGGCCGTCCTTGAGCGTGAGATGGCGCTCTTCCTCGACCGCATAGGCATGCATGTTCTTCAGCGTCTGCTCGGCCGGCACATAGCCCAGCGCCTGCGCCTGGGCAAACAGCTCGGCGCGGAACTTCGGGTGCGCGACCTCGATCAGCGCCACCGCACGCTCGCGCACCGACTTGCCGAACAAGTAGGCGATGCCGAACTCGGTGACGACGTAATGGACGTCGCTGCGCGCCACCGTCGCGCCTTCGCCCGGGCGCAGCACGGCGCGAATGCGCGAGCTGCTGCCATCGGCCTCGGTCGAGGCCAGGCAGACGATGGGCTTGCCGCCTTCGGAGCGTGCGGCGCCGAGCAGGAATTCACCCTGGGCTGCGATGCCGCTGTAGAAAGCGCCGTCGAGCTGGTCGGCGCAGACCTGGCCGGTGAGGTCGACCGCAAAGGCCTGCGTCACCGACACCATCTTGTGCTGGGCGGCGATGGTGTCGGGGTGGCACACCGCCTCGATGGGCTGGAACGAGAACAGCGGGTTGCCGTCGATCAGGTCGTAGAGCCGGCGCGATCCCATCGCAAAACTGGTGACGATCTTGCGCGGCTGCTGGGTCTTGCGCTGGCCGGTCAGGATGCCTTTTTCCAGCAACGGGATGATGGCGTCGGTGATGACGTCGGAATGGATGCCCAGATCCTGGCGGTCGGTCAGGTACTTCAAGGCTTCGTTGGTGACGC
>JAUYAJ010000423.1 GCA_030693565.1 Rubrivivax sp. | reverse complement strand
TGCATTCTGGACTCGTTGCGACGGTGATGTCTCCCCGAAGCCGCGGCCTGGCCGCGTTGCGGTGCAACCCGGGAAGCGCGCTGGCCCTAGACTGCGGGTCCCGACTTGCGCGACCGGCCTTATGAGCACCGAAAGAGTCCTGTTTGCCTTCGTCATCGTGCTGGCGCTGACGCTCAACGTCGGCTTCGTGGTCGGCGAGTTCGGCGACATCGCCCAGCACAACGTCTATGAACTCTTCGCCGCGCTAGTGGTGAGCCTGATCGCCACCGTGATGAAGTTCGGCGACCGCTCACCGCTGGGGTCGACCATGCTCGCCACCAGCCTGGTGGCCGACCTGCAACTGGCCGCTGCCGCGATCGGCTGGGGCCTTTACAGCCAGGGCGGGGCGGAGCTGGCGCCGCACGCGGTGGCCACCGTGGTCTCGCTGGCCATCGGTGCGGTGGTGGCCAACGTGGTCTCGGTGGTGTTGCTGGTGGTCGAGATGGCCAGCCTGCGCCGATGACCCGGCCGGCGCCGCGCTCAGGGCACGGCATCTTCATCCTCTGGCGCCGCTTGCGGGCGCCGCTGATCGTGCTGATCTGCGTTTACGCGGCAGCGGTGCTGGGCTTCACGCTGATTCCCGGTGTCGACCCCGAGGGCCGGCGCTGGACCATGAGCTTCGTGCACGCCTTCTACTTCGTCAGCTTCCTGGGCACGACCATCGGGCTGGGCGAGATCCCGTACCCCTTCTCCGACGCCCAGCGCCTGTGGGCGACGGCGGCGATCTACGCCACCGTCATCGCCTGGCTGTACGCGATTGGTTCGCTGTTCGCGGTGCTGCGCTCGCCGCTGTTTCTGCGTGTGATGCACGAGGCCCGGGTGCAGCGCCAGGTCGGCCACTTGCACGAACCGTTCTACCTGATCTGCGGCTATGACGACGCTGGCAGCCGGGTGGCGCGTGAACTGGCCGAAGATGGCGTGCGCATGGTGTTGATCGACATCGAGCCGCTGCGCATCGACGCGGCCGACGTCGACGACCTGCCGGTGACGGCGCCGGTGCTGTGCGGCGACGCCAGCGACCCCGGCGTGCTGCTGCTGGCGGGGCTGCAGAATCCGCACTGCGCGGGGGTGCTGGCGCTGACCGGCAGCGACACCGTCAACATCAAGATCGCGCTCTCGGCGCGGCTGCTGCGGGCCGACATCCGGGTGCTGTGTTCGGCGCGCGAGCATCTGGCGCAGGCGCGCATGGCCGCTGCCGGCGCCGACCCCATCATCAATCCGAACGACACCTTTGCCGAACGCGTCGCGATGTCGCTTCGCACGCCCAGCCTGCACGTCATCTACGAGAGCCTGACGACCCAGCGCGGCACCGCGATGGACGAGGTGCCGCTGCTGCCGCACGGGCGCTGGATCCTGTGCGGATCGGGCCTGTTCACGCGCACCTTGCGGCGCCAGCTCGAGCGGCTGGCCATCCAGACCGTGATCGTCGACGCCGACGCGGCTGACGATGACGAGGGCAGCATCCGGGGCGACGCCACCGACCCCGACGTGCTGAAACGCGCTGGCATCGAGGACGCCAGCGCGCTGGTTGCGGGCACAACGGTGGACATCGACAACCTGGCGATCACGCTGGCGGCGCGCGCGCTCAACAAGCGGCTCTTCATCGTCGCCCGCCAGACCCAGCGCCGCAACGACCCGGTGTTCAAGGCCGCACCGGCCGATCTGGTCGTGCTCAGCGGCTACGTGGTGGCCGGCGAGGTGCTGCGGGTGATCCGCGCGCCCCAGCTCGCCAGCTTTCTGGGACGCGCGCGCGACGAGGACGAAGCCTGGGCGGCGGCGCTGCTCGAACGCATGCGCGAGGTCATCGGCGACGAGGTCGTCGAGTCCTGGTCGGTCGAGATCGCGCCGGCGTCGGCGCCGGCGGTCTGCCGTGCGCTCGGCGACGGCGAGCCGGTGACACTGGGCCGGCTGATGCTGCGCCCCGACGGCAGCGGCAACCTGGCGCACGCGGTGCCGCTGCTGCTGCAGCGCGACCGCCATCGCGAACTGCGGCCGGGCCTGGAGACGGCGCTGCAACTGGGCGATGGCGTTCTGCTGTGCGTCCGCGCCCGCGCCAGCGTGTCGCTGCGAACGTGCCGGTCGGGCTGCGGGAAGGGGATCTCGACGCCGCGCAGCTTGAGCTCGTCGTCCAGCGCCCACATCAGCGCCGCGTGGGTCGACGCCGGGTGGGTGGTGAGCCGGCGGTCGGCCCAGACGATGAGCTCGTAGTCCGTCGAGTTGTCGCCGAACTTGACCAGCCAGACCGAGATCCGCCGCTGCTCGCTCTCGATCACGCCGGCCACCTGGCGCGCCGCCGCGAGGCCGGCTTCGCGCACCAGTTCCTTGGGCGTGCCATGAGCGACACCGAAAGGGATGTGCATGCGCCGGTAGGAGTCGTCGAAGGTCCAGTTGACGACGCGGCCGTTGATGAACTCGGCGTTCGGCACCAGGATGTCGAGCGCGTCGTGGGTGGTCACGCGGGTGTAGCGCATCGCGATCTCGCGCACATGGCCACGCACACCCGATTGCAGGTCGACGAAGTCGCTGAAGATGTTCTGCAGCCCAAAACCCAGGCCGACGGCGAACGCGCTACCGGGCAGCGCGACGCTGGTGGGGTCGATGCCCAGGTCGTTCAGGCCGACCAGCGTGCCCAGCACCCAGACCACGTAGCGCAGCAGGCGGCTGAGCATGTGGATGCGGGCATGCTTTCAGTGCTCGACAGTGCCGCGCTGAGACAGCCGGTTGACGCGGCGTTCGAGGAAGCTGGAAAACCACCAGCTGCCGATGATGAAGACCAGCGCGGCCAGCAGCCCACCGAGCGTGAACACACGCGCCGACAAGGCTTGGTTCATGAGGCCGAAGATGTCGGGCATGGTCATGGCAGCGCCGGGGTGGTGCGCAAGGCGATCGGCGTTGTCGGCATGGCGGCAGGCGGGCGTGGCGGCCGGGCCTGGTACCCGAGGGTGACCCGGCCGCGGCGCGCTGGGGCGGCGGCTGGACTTGCGGCGCTGGCGGGTGCAGGATCGGACCGCACCGAGCGGCTGACGATGAGGAGCCTAACCATGCCCACCTGGATGCGACTGCGCGCCCTGACCGCCGCTTTGCTGAGCGCTTGCGCCGCTCTTGAGCCGCCGGAGCTGCGGCCCGGCATGGACACGGCCGCGGTGCAGCGCCAGCTCGGCGCCGTGACCGCGCGCTACCCGCTGACAGCGGCGCTGACCCGGCTGGAGTTCGCCAGCGGCCCTTATGGCCGCACGACCTGGATGGTCGACGTCGACGGCGGCGGCCGTGTCGTTACTGCCCGCCAGGTGCTGACCGAAGCCCACTTCGCCGACTTCCAGCAGCGCGCCACCGGCATGACGCGCGCCGAGTTGCTGCGCACGCTGGGGCGCCCGGGCGAGCGCCGCGGCGCCGGCTTGCGCGGTGGCGAGGTCTGGTCCTGGCGCTACCCGACCAACGACTGCCTGTGGTTCGAAGCCACGGTGGGCGATGACGCTATCGTTCGTGACAGCGGCTACGGCATCGATCCCCGATGCGACGCACCGAGCGACGCCCGTGACTGACACCATCCTCTACGGCATTCCCAATTGCGACACGGTCAAGCGCGCCCGCGCCTGGCTGGCCGATCGCGGCCTGGCCTACCGCTTCCACGACTTCAAGAAAGCCGGCGTGCCGGCCGAGCGCATCGACGCCTGGCAGGTCGCGGTCGGCTGGGGCGCGCTGCTGAACCGCAAAGGCACGACATGGCGCGGGCTTGGCGATGACCAGCGCGCCGGCGTCGACAGCGCGGCGGCGGCGCGCGCCTTGATGCTGGACCATCCCAGCGTCATCAAACGCCCGCTGGTGGAATGGGCCGACGGCCGCATCACGGTCGGTTTCGACGCCGAGCGCTGGGCTTTGTTCTAGACCTCGGCCGGCAATTGCAGTTCGAAGCCCGCCTGGGCGACGACGCGGCCGTTGACGCGAATGTCGATCACATGGGCGCCGGGGCGGTAGCGCCGCGTCGTCACCACGCGCATCGAGTGGCGCTTGACCAGGCAGCGCTCGGCGCCTGCGGCCAATTCGATGACCCAGCCTTTGAAGACCTTGGGCGAGAGCGCGCCGCTGGCCTTGACATGGTGGACCGCGTAGTCGATCGCCAGGGCTTGCGGGCGCGCTGCCGTCGAGCGCAGTGTCAAGCTCAGCGTCAGGCTGGCGCCGAGCATCACGGTCTGCGGCGCCAGCACCAGCGTCGCCTGGCCGCGCAGCGCCCGGTTCCAGCCCCAGGCCGCCAGCGCGCCGGCATGGCCTTGTTTGATCAAGGTGCGGCTGGCGTGGCGCAGCAAGGCCAGGCGCTGCGGCGTTGCGTCAGTCTGTTGCGCCTGCACCCAGGCGGCCACCAGCGCCGGATGGTCTTTGGCGATGTCGTTCAGGTGGTTGGCGACGCTGCGCCTGACGGCCTCGTCGGGGTCGTCCTGCAGCGCGCGCAGCAGCGGCAAGGTGGGTGACGGGTCCTTGACCCAGGCCGTCAGCCGCAGGCCCCATGGCAGGCGCGGCCGGCTGCCTTCGCTGACGAGCCGGCGCACCGCAGCGCTGGCGTCGGTGGTCCAGCGCTGCAAGGTGGCCAGCACCAGCGCCGGATGGCGGACGATGAAGGGGCGGATCGCAAACTCGGCGGTGAAGCGCTGGGTCAGCGCGTGCAGCAAGTCCAGCGCGCGCTCGGGCTGTTCCTGGCCCTGGCGAGCGACGTATTCGCCCACCGGCCACAGAGCCCAGCCACTCAGGCCGCTGGCGCCGGGCGCTGGTTCGGTGCCGGCTCCGCCGCCCACCAGCGGCGCCAGCGCGGCCTGCAGGATGTCGGCCGCGCTGCCGAAGTCGGCGGGCAGCGTGGCTTCGAGCGCGGCGCAGATCTGCATCGCGCGCGCCTTCATTTCCAGCGCTTCCAGGCCCGAGGTGGCCAGGGTGATGAAACGGTCGCGGTCGAAAGCCGGCCAGGCGCGCTGCAGGTCGGCGCCAGTGCGGCGCACCAGCGCCGGGCTGAGCAGGTTCTTGAAAGGACCGGTCATCAGCCCAGCGTCACCGGCAGCGAGCGCCAGCCACGAAAGCGCACCCGGCGGTCGCGCTGCGGGCTGCCGCGCGCTGCCAGATGTGGATGGCGCGCCAGCAGCCGGCCGATGGCAACCCGGGCTTCGAGCCGGGCCACGTTCATGCCGGCGCAGGCATGGGCGCCCTGGCCGAAGGCCAGGTGGTGGTTGGGCTTGCGCGCCAGGTCCAGGCGGTCGGGGTCGGCGAACTCGGCCGGGTCGCGGTTGGCGGCGCCGATACCCAGCGTCAGGAAGCTGCCCGCCGGCAGCTCGCGCCCGCCGAGCGTCAGTGGCGCCGTCGTCACCCGGTTGTTCAGCTGCAGCGGGCTTTCGAAGCGCAGCAATTCCTCGATCGCACTGGGCAGCAGCGCTGGTTCGGCGACCAGGCGCTCGAACTGGTCGCGCTGGCTCAGCAAGGCGTGCAAGCCGTTGCCGATCAGGTTGGTGGTGGTTTCGTGGCCGGCGTTGAGCAGGAAGATGCAGTTGTGCAGCAACTCGGTTTCCGACAAAGGCTCGGCGCCGGTTTCGCCTTGCAGCAGCCGCGTCAGGACGTCGCTTTCGGGGTCGCCAGGGCGGCGCCGGCGCTCGGCGACGAGGCCACGCAACTGGGCCATGAAGTCGCTGACGGCGGCGTTGCCGCGCGCCAGCACCGCCGCCGGTGGCGCCGGCTCCAGCGCCGACAAGATGGCCAGCGACCAGTCGCGCAGCGGCGCCCGCTCGGCCTGCGGCACCGCCAGCAGGTTGCCGATCACCTCAACCGGGATGCGCGCGGCGAAGTCTTCGATCAAGTCGGGCGCGGTCAGCGTCTGCATCCGCTCGAGCAAGCCGTCGACCAGGCTTTCAACGCCGGCTTCCATGCGCGTGATGGCGCGCTGGCTGAGCGCGCCCATCATCAGCCGGCGCACCCGCGTGTGCAGCGGCGGGTCGTTGAACACCAGGCTGGTGGTGTGGTGCTCGAACAGCGGCGAGTCGCCAAAGCGCGGGCCGAACTCGCGCCGCTTGTCCGAGCTGGCCTGCGGCGCGCGGTAGACCGCCAGCACGTCGGCGTGGCGCGTCAGCAGCCAGCTGCCCGGCGCCAGTTCGTGCAGCGGCGCATGCTGGCGCAGCGCGGCGTAGAACGGGTAGGGGTCGTCGATGAAACCGGGCGGCGGCTCGGTCAGCCGCAGGCCGCGCACCGCGGCGGCGTCAAGCGCCATCGCGGGCCAGGAAGTTCACCGCCGCCGTCACGCCGCCGCTGCCAAATGGCACGCCTTGTACCGTCAGCGCCGCCTCGACGCCGGCCAGGCTGCCCAGGATCATGGCTTCGTTGATGTCGCCCAGGTGGCCGATGCGGAACACGCGCCCGGCCAGCGGCCCCAGGCCACCGGCGATGGCGACCTGGAAGCGTTCGCGCGCCACCGTGCGCAGCGCCTCGGGGTCAACGCCGGGCGCCACCTGCACCGTGGTCACCGAGACCGAACGTGCGGCCGGGTCGCGGCCGAAGAACTGCAGCGCGCCGGCCTCGGCCCAGCGCGCCACGGCGGAATGGACGGCGCCAGCGATGCGGCGGTGGCGGGCGTGGACGGCGTCGACGCCTTCGGCGGCGATCAGCTCCAGCGCCGCCTGCAGCCCGGCCAGCAGCGCCTGCGGCGGCGTGCCGCAGAACTTGCGGTAAGACATCTCGGCGCGCCGGCGTCCCCAGTCCCAGTAAAAGCGCGGCGTCGGGTTGGCGGCGGCCAGCGCCAGCGCCGCGGCGTCGACGGCGATGAAGGCCAGCCCGGGCGGCACCATCAGGCCTTTCTGCGACGCCCCCAGCACGACGTTGGCGCGCAGACCGTCCATCGCCAGCGGCGTGGCGGCCAGCGAGGCGACGGCGTCGACGACGAACAGCGCCGGGTGGCCGGCGGCGTCGATGGCGCGGCGCAGCGCGACGAGGTCGCTGGTCAGGCCGCTGGCGGTGTCGGTGTGGACAGCGAAGACGGCGGCGATGCGCTGCTCGGTGTCGGCGCGCAGCGCTTGCTCGACGGCTGCCGGGTCGATCGGCAGGCCTTCGACCCAGGGCGTGCGCAGCACTTGCGCGCCCAGCGCCTCGGCTTGCTGGGCCCAGGTTTCGGAGAAATGGCCGGTGCCGGGGATCAGCACCGCGCGGCCGGGGGCGATCAGGTTGACGATCGCCGCTTCCCAGGCGCCATGGCCGTTGGCGGCGTAAAGAAAGACGTCGGCGGCCGCGCTGCCCAGCAAGCGCCGCAAGCCGGTCTCGCAGGCCTGGATGACATGGCTGACGCGGGGGTCGGCCAGGTCCATCGGCTGGCGCGACATCGCGTGCAGCACTTCGTCGGGCACCCGGGTCGGGCCGGGTGAGTGCAGCGATCGTTGACCAGGGATGCGGGGGAATGAGCTCATGCGGTGGCTTTGGCAGGGCGGTGCCGCATGTTAGCCGGCGGCCGCAGGGGCGGCGTGGCGGCTGCTAAGCTGGCGCCCCCCCGACCACGAATCCCACCATGTTCACCGGCATCGTCCAAGGCATCGCCACCGTCACCGCCGTCACCGACCGGCCCGGGCTGCGCAGCTACCGGCTCGCCTTCCCGGCCGGCTTTGCCAGCGGCTTGGGCGTCGGCGCCAGCGTCGCCGTCGACGGCGTCTGTCTCACCGTCACCGCGCTGCAAGGTGAGGACGCGGCCGACTTCGACGTCATGCAGCAAAGCCTGGCGCTGACGACGCTGGCGGCTTTGCACGAAGGCAGCCGCGTCAACGTCGAACGCGCGGCGCGCGACGGCGCCGAGATCGGTGGCCATCCGCTGTCGGGCCATGTCGACTTCATGGCCACGCTGGCAGCGCTGCGTCAGCCCGAGAACAACCGCGTGCTGCGCATCGCGGTGCCGGCGCCGTGGATGCGCTACGTGTTCGCCAAAGGCTACATCGCCATCAACGGCGCCAGCCTGACGGTGGCCGAAGCCGGCCGCGAGCCCGGTGGCAGCGGCTGGTTCGAGGTCTGGTTGATCCCGGAGACGCTGCGCATGACGACTTTCGCCGACAAAGGCGTGGCCGCGGCGCTGAACATCGAGATCGAGCGCTCGACCCAGGTCTTCGTCGACACCGTGCGCGACGCCATCGAAGAACGCCTCGGCCCCTTGCTGCCGGCGCTCGAGGCACTGCTGCGCCAGCAAGGGCGCAGCGTCGAGGAACTGGCAGCGCCGCTGCCGCCGCCGGTCTGAGAGGCTGTGAAGATATGAATCGCGCGGGCGCGATTCATATCTTCACAGCCTCTGACCCGACTTTGACAGTTGCAAGGCACAAAGCCTCGGTTCTGCCGTGTCGAGGTCGCGTAAGTGGTTGATTTGCATTGGCCCAGGCGGTCCATTTCGCGCCAAACGCCTAGATACACGGATCGGCTCCGAGGCCTTGATTTGTC
>JAUYAJ010000398.1 GCA_030693565.1 Rubrivivax sp. | reverse complement strand
GCGCAGCGGCTACCGCAAAGCGCGCGTGCGCGGCGCGATGGATTTCCCGCTCGCCGGCGTCGCCTGCGCGCTCGCGCTCGACGGCGCCGCGGTGCGCACGCTGCGCGTCGCGCTGACCGGCACCAACTCGATGCCTTTCGTGCTCGAAGACACCGGGCGGCTGCTCGGCCAGCCGCCCGACGGCGAGTGGCTGGCGCGGCTGGGCAAGCTGGTGCAAAAGCAGGTCAGCCCGATGCGCAGCACGGTCACGGCGTCGAACTACCGGCGCCAGGTGGCGATGGTGCTGGCACAGCGCCTCGTCAGCGAGCTCGCCGCCGGCGGCTGACATGTTCCGCATCGTCCGCCGCCAGCAGTTCTCGGACACCGCCTTCCTCTGGGAGGTGCTGGCGCCCGACGTCGCCGCCGCGGCCGAGCCCGGCCACTTCGTGATGCTGCGGCTGGCCGAAGGCGGCGAGCGCATCCCGCTCACGGTGGCCGACTTCGACCGCCGGCGCGGCACCATCACGCTGGTCGTCCAGGCGCTGGGCAAGACGACGCGCGAGATGCGCGACCGCTACGCCGAGGGGGACGACTTCGCCGACTTCGTCGGCCCGCTCGGCCGGCCCCAGCACATCGGGCGCGTCGGCCATGTCGTGCTCGTCGGTGGCGGCCTCGGCGTGGCGCCGGTGTTCCCGCAGTTGCGCGCCTTCAAGCTCGCCGGCAACCGCACGACCTGCATCGTCGGCTTTCGCAGCAGCGCGCTCGTGTTCTGGGCCGACAAGCTGGCCGAGTATGCCGACGAGCTCATCGTCTGCACCGACGACGGCAGCGCAGGCCGGCCCGGCTTCGTCACCGGCGCGCTCAAAGACCTGCTCGACCGACCCGATCAGGCGCTGCCCGATCTCGTGGTCGCGATCGGCCCGATGCCGATGATGCACGCCTGCGCCGACACCACCCGGCCCTGTGCCGTGCCGACGCTGGTGTCGCTCAACACCATCATGGTCGACGGCACCGGCATGTGCGGTTCCTGCCGCGTCACCGTCGGCGGCGAGGTGAAATTCGCCTGCGTCGACGGCCCCGACTTCGACGCCCACCAGGTCGACTTCAAGGAGTTGCACACCCGCCAGAAGCGCTTCAAGAAACAGGAGGCCCAGGCCAGCGACGACGCCGCCCACATCTGCAGCCTGGAGCAGAAACTCTTCGTCGAAGGCAAGCGCACCTACAAGAAGTACGCCGCGCTGGAGCGCACGCAGGTGGCCATGCCCGAGCGCGAAGCGCACGAGCGCGCGCGCAGCTTCGCCGAGGTCAACCTCGGCTACGGCTACGCGGCGGCGCTGCGCGAGGCCGAGCGCTGCATCCAGTGCATCAAGCCGACCTGCATCGACGGCTGCCCGGTCGCGATCGACATCCCGCGCTTCATCCGCCAGCTGCTGGTGCGCGACCTCGATGCCGCCGTCGCGACGATCCACGAGTCCAGCATCTTCCCTTCGGTGTGCGGGCGCGTGTGCCCGCAGGAAAGCCAGTGCGAAGCCCAGTGCGTGCTGATCAAGGCGAAGATGGAGCCGGTGGCGATCGGCCGGCTGGAGCGCTTCGTCGGCGACCATGCCCGGCCGTCGGCGCTGCAGCTGCCGCAGCGGGCCGCGCCGCTGGGGCAGGTGGCGGTGGTCGGCTCCGGACCCGGC
>JAUYAJ010000387.1 GCA_030693565.1 Rubrivivax sp. | reverse complement strand
GCTCACACCGCGGCGTCCGACAACGCCACGGGCTCGCACCAATGACGTGTCGGTCATCCCGGCGCTGCCGTTCGCCTTGTAGCGCATAGCCGTTTCTTCGCGAACGCCGGGCACATTCATGGGCTTGGGATGCTCAGAACGTCAGGTGGGGCTGGCCGCGCAGCAACTGGCCCAGCGGCAGCGGCAGCACTCGCTGGATCACTTCGACATAGCCCGCTGGCAGGGCTTCGCCGCGCAGCACCGGGTCGCTGTCGGCCAGCGACGCGGCGGTCTCGCGCGGCAAGTCCCACAGCGGGTCGATGGCCGGCAGATCGGGCGTGGCCGGCAGCAGTTCGGGGCCGGCGAAAACGCGCAGGCGCACGCTGAGCAGCGGGTCGATGGCGATCGCGGCGACGTCAAAGCGCAGCAGCAGCAGGAACTCGCCACGCGCGTCGCCGCCAGCGCGGCCGACGATGGTGGACAGCGCCAGCACCGGCTGCGCCGCGGGCACGGTGGCGAGCACGCGCACCCAGCGCGCCGGCCGCAGCGCCAGCGTGGCGGTGGGCGCGCGCATCGCATGGGCGCGCACGCCGGTGACCAGATTGCTCACCGGGTACGCCGGGCCCGGGTACAGGTGCGGCCGGCACAGGCGTGCCGCTGGCGGCTGGGCCTGGGCGCCGGCCAGGCTGGGCAGGTTCACGCGCAGCCGGCGCGGCACGAAGCGGCGCCGGTCGGCGTCGGGCGCATAGAGCGCTTCGGTCTGGTCGAACAGGCGCAGGTCGACGCTGCGCGGCTGCGCCGCCAGGTGCGCGTCGTAGAGCAGCACCTGGCGGTTCGACGGATGGCGCTCGAAGCGCGGCCGCGGGTTGCCCAGCGGCAAGTCGTCCCAGGTCAGCATCACCGGCATCAGCATCGGCTGCTCGCGTGCGGCGTCGATGGCTTCGACGCCGAGCGCGAGTTCGTGCACCGACTCGACATGGCGGGCGTCGACGAAACGGTTCACGACGGCCGCGCCCCGCTGATGGCGGTGACGACCGCGGGCTCGGTGGGGATGCGCGCGCCGTCGATGCGGATGACACGCGCGATGTAAGGCACCGACAGCCGGTAGTCCACCGGCAGCGAATCGAAGATGCGCATCAGCGATTCGGTGTCGATGTCCTCGAGCACCAGCTGCAGCGACTCGTTGGCCGCCCAGTCGGCGGCCACCATCAGCAGCGGGCCGGCGAGGATGGGCGTGTCCTCGATGGTCTGCAACGCGCGGCCAAGGATCAGGTGTTCGTTCTCGGCGGTGTCGGCCCAGGCCGTGAGCAGGAAGTGCAGGTCCAGCGCCAGATGGGCGCGGCCGTCGTACAAGCCGACACCCGACCAGGCGGCGCGCATCGACTTGTTGAAGTCGACGCGGTAGAGGAACAGCGTCAGCGCGGGCCGGCTGACGAGGCCGGCGAAGTCCGCCGGGCTGAGGTCCTCGGTGCGCAGGATCGCCACGCTGGTGGTGGCGCCGGCGATCGGCTGCTCCTGCGCAAAGCGCAGCTGCAGCATGCGCTGGATGCTGCGCCCTGCGGCCGAGACACTGCGAAAGCCCGCCATCCGTCAGTGCTCCACCGGCAGCTGGATGGCACCGAAGCGCCGTTCGTAGTCGGCCAGGCAGTCCTGCAACAGTTCGGCGAACTGCTTGACATGCACCGGGCCGGCCACCAGGTGGGTGTGCACGGCCTGCGGGCCACCAGCGTAATGCTGTGCAAAGTCCAACAGGAACTCCGAAGGGTTGAAGCCGATGCGCAGGAAGTTCGCATAGCGGCGCTCGAACACGGCTGCGTCGACGGGGG
>JAUYAJ010000375.1 GCA_030693565.1 Rubrivivax sp. | reverse complement strand
TGTTCTTGCTGCGCCGCTGCAACACCTGGATGGCGCGGCGGATCTCGTCGTCGCGGCCGATCACCGGGTCGAGCTTGCCCTGGCGAGCGCGCTCAGTCAGGTCGAGGGTGTATTTCTTCAGCGCTTCGCGCTGGCCTTCGGCCTCGGCCGAATCGACCTTCTGGCCGCCACGCACGGCGTCGACCGCGGCTTCGAGCGCCTTGCGCGTCAAGCCATGGCCGCGCACAGCGGCGCCGATGTCGGTCTTGGCGTCGGCCAGCGCAAGCAGGAACATCTCGCTGGCGACGAACTGGTCGCCGCGCTGGCCGGCTTCCTTGTCGGACGCCTGCAGCAATTGCAGCAGGTCGCGCCCGGGCTGGACCGGCTGGCCACCGCCTTGCACCTGGGGCAGGTTGCGCATTGCCGCGTCCATCGCCGTGACCAGGGCGGCGGTCTTGGCACCAGCGCGCTCAAGCAAGGATTTTGGCCCATCGGGCTGCTGCAGCATCGCCGCCAGCAGGTGCGACGGCTCGACATAGGGATTGTCGCGGGCAACGGCCAAGCTCTGGGCATCGGCCAGGGCTTGCTGGAATGCAGTGGTCAGCTTGTCGAAACGCATGGGAAGATCCTCCGATTCATCACGACATGGGGTGCAGGGGCCCGAAAATCAAGGCCCTGGGTGTGGCCAGGCGCCGGCTTACTCGATCGCCTCGTCGCTTTCGCCGCCCTCGTACAAGCCTTCGCGGCCCAGCCGGTCCAGGCACAGTTCGGCCGTCCACGGCAGCATCAGCGAGCCGCAGCGCGAGTCACGGTACAGGCGTTCCAGCGGCAGACTCTTGAGCAGGCTCTGGCCACCGCAGGTGCGGATCGCCAGCCGCGCCAGGTCGTTGGCGTTTTCCATCACCGTGTAATGCGCGGCCAGCAGGCGCTGGCGGGTGTCGTCGTCAGGGTCGACGCCGGCGTCGCGCGCGCTCTGCAGGAACAGTGCCCGGGTCTGCTCGAGCGTGATGCGCATTTGCGCCACCGCGATCTGCTTGGTCGGGTACATGCGGCGCTTGACGGGCGCCATGCCCGGCACTTCGCCGCGCAGGTACTGGACCGTGAAGTCGTAGGCCGCCTGGGCCAGGCCCATGTAAGTGGGCGACTGGGTCGTGAACATGTGCGGGAAGCGCGCCGCCGCTTCGGCGTACAAACCCTCGGGCAACAAGCGCGCGCTGTGCGGCACGAAGACGTCGTCGAGCACGAGGGTGCGGCTGACGGTGCCGCGCATGCCCAGCGGATCCCAGTCGCCGACCGCGCTGACGCCGGCGGCGCCGGCCGGCACCGCCAGGTACAAGGCGTCGAGCGGCGTCGCCGCCGGGCGCTCCAGCGTGCACAGCACGCCGTAGAAGTCGGCCGCGCCGGCCAGCGATGCAAAGGTCTTGCGGCCGCTGACGCGGTAGCCGCCGTCCACCGGGTGTGCCAGCGTGCCCCAGGGCGCCTGGCCGGCCGCCGCCGCGCCGTCCTCGGAGAAAGGCTGCGAGTAGAGCTGACCGCGCTCGACGATATTGCCGAAGTGGGCGGCGCGAAAGCGCTCGTGCTCGGCGCGCTGGGCCGGGCTCATCGCCAGCGCGTCGGCGACCAGCCCCGACCACAGGCAAGGGCTGACATGCATCGCGAAAGACAAAGCGGTGGCGCCGCAGTGGCGGCCGATCTCGGCGGCCACCATCGCGTAGGTGGCAAAGTCGGCGCCCAGGCCGCCGCTGGCTTGCGGCACGCAGATCGCCAGCAGACCGCTGGCGCGCAAGTCCTGGTAGTTGTCGAAGGGAAAGCTGGCGTCGCGGTCGTGCGCGGCGGCGCGCGGGGCGAAACGTTCGCGCCCCAGTTGGGCGGCCAGATCCACCAGTTCGCGCTGGCGTTCGCTCAAGGTGCCGGGATTGCCTGCGATGTGCATGAACGGGCTCCTGAGCGCGGCGAGGCGGCCGCTACAAAACTTCGCCAAGCAGGCGGTAATGCCCGGCCTGGAACAGCAGCGGCGGCAGCTGCGATTCGCTGAGCGCGAGCACGCGGCCGATGAACAGCACATGGTCGCCGACGACCTGGTGCGACTCGGTAGCGCATTCGAACACCGCCGCGCAGCCGGCCAGCACCGGCGCGCCCTGGCTGCCTCCCGACCACAGGCCGAGCGCGAACTTGTCATCGACGCGCGAAGCGAAGCGGCGCGACAGCTCGACTTGCGACGCCGCCAGCACGTTGACAGCGAAATGCGGCGCGGCGATGAAGGCGTCGACGCTGGGGCTTGACTGGCGCAGCGACCACAGCACCAGCGGCGGCTCGAGCGACAGGGCGTTGAACGAGTTGGCCGTCAGGCCGACCGGCTGGCCGTCGCCGCCGCGGCAGCTGACGATGGTCACGCCGGTGGCAAAGCGCCCCAGCGCGCTGCGCAGCGCCGGCGACGTCACTGCGGCGGCCGCCGCCGGTGCGTTCATCCGGCGTTGCCGGCCGTGATGCCCCAGCGGCGCAGCGCGTCGTCGTCGGCAACCCGGGCGTCGACCCACTGGGCACCGGCCGCCGTGGTTTCCTTCTTCCAGAACGGCGCCTGCGTCTTCAGGTAGTCCATCAGGAACTCGCAGGCCTGGAAAGCTTGGCCGCGGTGGGCCGAACTGACGGCAACGAGGACGATCTGTTCGCCCGGCGCCAGCAGGCCGACGCGGTGGACGACGCGGGCGCGGCGGATGTCGAAGCGCTGCATCGCGTCGTCGATCATCGCTTCGATCGACGCTTCGGTCATGCCGGGGTAATGCTCGAGCTCCATCGCCTGGACGCTGCCCGGCGCGGCGCCGCCATTGCGGTCGCGCACGGTGCCGATGAAGCTGGCCACCGCACCGACGCCAGCGTCGCCAGCGCGCAGCGCCGCGACTTCGGCGCCAAGGTCGAAGTCGGCGCTCTGGATCGACACTCGCGCTGCCGGACTGTTCAACGGATCAGCCCCCCGTGACCGGCGGAAAGAACGCCACTTCGGCGTCCGCCGGCAGTGCGGCGCCGTCGTCGCACATCACCTGGTTGACGGCGCAGCGCACGGCGCGGCCGCGCGCCAGCACCTCGGCGTGGCGCGGGCTGCTGGCGATGAGGACGTCACGCAACTGGCCGACCGTGCTGCCGTCGGCAACCTCGAGCGTTGCCGAGCCGCCGAGCGCCTCGCGCAGCGAGGCAAAAAAGCGCAGCTGGATCTTCATGAGCCAATCAATTCCGACATCGGCACGAAGCCTACCGCATCACCGCGGCGGATCGCCTGGCCGGCCGGGTTGTCGAGCAAGCCGTCGGCCCAGACCACCGAGGTCAGCACGCCCGAGCTCTGGTTGGCGAACAAGTCGAGCCCGCCTTCGGCGTTGACGCGCACGCGCAGGAATTCACGCCGGCGGTCGGGCCGCGGCCAGTCGAAATCGGCGCGCATCGGCCGGCCCACCGGCAAGGCCGCCGGCAGGCCTTGCAGCACGCGCAGCACGGTGCGCACCGCCAGCAGGTAGGTGACGAAGCTTGACACCGGGTTGCCGGGCAGGCCGACCAGCAAAGCCGCCGTGCCGTCGCTGCGGCGGATGCTGCCGAAGGCCAGCGGCTTGCCGGGCTTCATCGCAATCTGCCAGTTCTCGATCTGGCCTTCGGCCTGGGCCGCCGGCTTGAGGTGGTCTTCATCGCCGACCGAGACGCCGCCGCTGGTGACGATCAAGTCGTTGCCAGCGGCGGCCTGGCGCAGCGCCGCGCGGGTGGCGTCAAGCCGGTCGGGCACGATGCCCAGGTCGCCCACCTCGCAGCCAGCGGCCAGCAGCAGGCCGCGCAGCATGAAGCGGTTCGAGTTGTAGATTGCGCCGGGCTTGAGCGGCTCGCCGGGCATCATGAGTTCGTC
>JAUYAJ010000363.1 GCA_030693565.1 Rubrivivax sp. | reverse complement strand
TACGGGCCCTATTCCACCGCCGGCGAGTTCGTCTACGACTACCCCTTTCAATGGGGCAGCAAGCGCACCGGGCCAGACCTGCACCGCGTCGGCGGCAAGTACAGCGACGAGTGGCAGCGCCTGCACCTGATCAACCCGCGCGACCTGGTGCCGGAATCGAACATGCCGGCCTATCCCTGGCTGGAGCGCGCGATGCTCGACCCGGCCGAGATGGCGCCCAAGTTCAAGGCCTTGCGCCTGCTCGGCGTGCCTTACAGCGATGACGAAGTCGCCCAGGCCGGCGCCGCCGTCAAGGGCCGCAGCGAGCTCGACGCGCTGGTGGCCTATCTGCAAGTGCTGGGCACGGCGGTGAAATGAGCATGGAGGGCATCAGCATGGACATCAATCATCTGCGCGCCGGCGTCACCTTGCTCGGCCTGGTGGTCTTTCTGGGCCTGGTGGTCTGGGCCTGGTCGGGGCGGCGCAAGAGCGGCTTTGACGAGGCGGCCCGGTTGCCGTTCGACGGCGAGGTCGAGGTCGTCGAAACAGCGGAAAGGCAGTCATGAGCGATTTCTTCAACAGCGGCTGGTCGATCTTCATCGCCGTCGCCACCGTCGTCAGCCTGCTGCTGTGCCTGGTGCTGCTGGCCATCGCCAGCCGGCGCAAGGTGATGGCCGGCGACAACTCCACCGGCCATGTCTGGGACGAAGACTTGCGCGAGATGAACAACCCGCTGCCGCGCTGGTGGGTCTGGCTGTTCATCATCACCGTCGTCTTCGCCTTCGTCTACCTGGCCTTCTACCCGGGCCTGGGCAGTTTTGGCGGCACCCTGAACTGGACCAGCACGGGCCAGCATCAGAAGGAGATCGACAAGGCGCGCGAAGCGATGGTGCCGGTCTATGCACGCTTCACCGCCATGCCCGCCGAGGCGCTGGCCCAGGAGCCGCAGGCGATGGCGATCGGCGAGCGGCTGTTCGCCAACAACTGCGCCGGCTGTCATGGCTCGGACGCGCGCGGCAGCAAGGGCTTTCCCAACCTCACCGACACCGACTGGCTGTACGGCGGCTCGCACGCGAAGATCGCCGAAAGCATCACCCAGGGCCGCCAAGGCAACATGCCGGCGATGGCCGCCGCCGTGGGCAGCGCCGAAGACGTCAAAAACGTCGCCCACTACGTGCTCAGCCTGGCCGGCAGCCCGCACAACAGCATCGCCTCGCAGCTGGGCAAGGCCAAGTTCGGCAGCTGCGCGGCCTGCCACGGCGCCGACGGCAAAGGCAACCAGGCGCTGGGCGCGCCCAACCTGACCGACAAGGTCTGGCTGCATGGCTGGGGCGAACAAGCCATCGTCAACATCGTCACCCAGGGCAAGCTCAACGTGATGCCGGCGCAGGCCCAGCGCATGACGCCCGAGCAAATCCACGTGCTGGCCGGCTACGTCTGGAGCTTGTCGCAGCCGCGGTCGGTGGCGCAGAAGTGACGAAGGCGGCGGGATGAAGGAGCCCGCGGCCACGGCCGCCGGCGCTGTCAGCGAAGACGCCGACGACGCTGTCGTTGCCGTCGTCTCGCTCTACGCCAAGCAGAAGAAGATCTACGCCCGCGCCGTCAGCGGCTGGTTCGCCGGCTGGCGCTGGACGCTGGTCTGGGCCACCCAGCTGCTGTACTACGGCCTGCCATGGCTGAGCTGGAACGACCGTCAGGCGGTGCTGTTCGAACTGGCCTCGCGGCGCTTCTACATCTTCGGCCTGGTGCTCTACCCGCAGGACTTCATCTACCTGACGGCGCTGCTCATCATCTCGGCCTATGCGCTGTTCCTGTTCACCGCGGTGGCCGGGCGGCTGTGGTGCGGCTATGCCTGCCCGCAGACCGTCTACACCGAGATCTTCATGTGGGTCGAGCGCCGCTTCGAGGGCGACCGCATGGCGCGCATCAAGCTCGACGAAGGGCCGTGGAGCCTGAACCGACTGTGGCGCCAGTCGGCCACCCAAGTGGCCTGGATCGCCATCGCGCTGTGGACCGGGCTGACCTTCGTCGGCTACTTCACGCCGATCCGCGAACTGCTGGTGTCGGCAGCGAACTTCGGGCTCGGGCCCTGGGAGTGGTTCTGGGTGCTGTTCTACGGCCTGGCGACCTATGGCAACGCCGGCTACCTGCGCGAGCAGGTCTGCAAGTACATGTGCCCCGACGCGCGCTTCCAGAGCGCGATGTTCGACAAAGACACTTTGATCATCAGCTACGACGCCGAGCGCGGCGACCCACGCGGCACCCGCTCGCGCAAGATCGACGCGCGCGCCCAGGGCCTGGGCGACTGCATCGACTGCGGGCTGTGCGTGCAGGTCTGCCCGACCGGCATCGACATCCGCGACGGCCTGCAATACGAGTGCATCGGCTGCACCGCCTGCATCGACGTCTGCAACGGCGTGATGGACAAGATGAAGTACCCGCGCGGGCTGATCCGCTACGCCACCCAGAACAGCCTCAGCGGCCACTTGAGTCGCACCGAGATGCTCAAGCGCGTGCTGCGCCCGCGTGTGCTGGGCTACACGGCGGTGCTGGTGCTCATCGTTGCGGCGCTGGGCGTCAGCATGGCGCTGCGCAGCCCGTTCCGTGTCGACGTCGTGCGTGACCGCGCGTCGCTGGCGCGCATCGTCGGTGAGGGCCGGATCGAGAACGTCTACCGTCTGCAGGTGATGAACGCCACCGAGCGGCCTCAGCAGTACCGCATTGGTGTTGCCGGCCTGGCCGGTGCAAGCATTGACCGCGGCACCGAACTGCAGCTCGAACCCGCGCAAGCCCAATGGCTGACGGTGAGCGTCAGCGTGCCGCCGGAATCGGCCGCCGCCGCCGGCCCGGGTGCGCACCCGATCCGCTTCGAGATCGAACGCCTGGCCTCGACCGTCGATCCGGCCTTGGTGCGTGCCGGCGAGCCGTCGACCTTCCTTGTGCCCCGCTGACTGGAGATGCTCATGAATGCCCGCCGCCGTCCCTTGGTTACCGAGCCGTCCACGCCGTGGTGGCGTGTCGGCATGGTCTGGCTGGTGATTGGCGGCCCGGCGGTGGTGGTGGTCGCTGCCATCGTCACCGCGGTGATCGCGGTGCGCGGCGCCGACCCGGTCATCACCGACATCCCGGCCGCGGTGCGGCAAGGTGCGGCGGCGCCGACGGCGCAGACACCGGCCGTGCAGGCGCGCAACCACGCGGCCACCGCGGGCCGCTGAACGGGGTCGGCGATGAAGGGCTTCAAGCAGCGTGCGATGGCCATCGTCTGGCCGGCTTTCCTGATGGCAGGGGTGCTGGAAGCGCTGGTGTTTTCGCTCGTCGACCCGGGGTCGCTGCGCTGGTTCGGCGGCGCTGCACTCGAACTCAGCGCGACCGCGGTCTATTCGCTGGCCTTCTTCGCCTTCTGGGCGGCGATCATCGCTGCCGGCGCATTGACCCAGTTGCTGGGCGCCAGCCGGGACGAAATCAACAGCCGGCAGTTCCGTTGAAACCGCGGTTGGTGGCGCTCAGCAGGCGCTGCCGTTGACGAGCTTTTGCAGCGCGCCAGCGTCCAGCACCTGGATCTGGCGCTGCTTGACTTCGAGCACGCCGTCTTCCTGGAACTTGGAGAAAGTGCGGCTCACGGTTTCCAGCTTGAGCCCGAGGTAGCTGCCGATCTCTTCGCGCGTCATGCGCAGGATCAGCGAGCTGGCCGAAAAGCCGCGCGTCTGCAGCCGCTGCGTCAGGTTGAGCAGAAAGGCTGCCAGCCGCTCTTCGGCGCGCATGCTGCCCAGCAGCAGCATCACGCCATGGTCGCGCACGATCTCGCGGCTCATGATCTTGTGCAGCTGGTGCTGGAGGTCGCTGAATTCGCGCGACAGCTCTTCAAGCTGGTGAAAGGGGATCACGCAGACCTGGGAGTCTTCGAGCGCCACCGCGTCGCAGGTGTGCTGGTCGGTGCCGATGCCGTCCAGACCGAGCAACTCGCCCGCCATCTGGAAACCGGTGACCTGGTCGCGGCCGTCTTCTGACGACACGCAGGTCTTGAAGAAACCGGCGCGCACGGCGAACAGCGACTGAAAGGCTTCGCCGGCATGGAACAGCGTGTCGCCACGCGCCACCGAGCGCCTTGTGGCCACCATCGAGTCGAGCTTTTCGACCTGCTCGCTCGACATGCCGAAGGGCAGGCAGAGCTCGCGCAGGTTGCAGCTCGAGCAGGCAACCTTGAAAGGCTCAAGCTTGAAGGGGGCGGCGGTGTGGGTGTTGGCGTGTTGCATCGGTGTTGCCAGGATGTGTGGGCGTTCAGCGCTGAGTATGGGGCATGACATCGCTCAAGGCCGCGGCGCATTTTTGGCGCTGCCCCGCGATCTGGTTTTGAGCCAGGTCAAGACGCCACCGCAGCGCTTTGGCACAGTCGCCGCATGATCCGTGACGACACCCAGCCCGACGCCGCCCTGCTGCCCGACGCCTTGCTGCGCCAGCTCGACCGGCCGGGGCCGCGCTACACCTCCTACCCGACGGCCGACCGCTTCGTCGAGGCCTTCGGCCCGGTCCAGTACCGGCAGGCCTTGCACGAGCGCGCCCAGGGCGCCAGGGTCGGCGGCGCGCCGCCACTGTCACTTTACGTGCACATCCCGTTCTGCGAGTCGGTCTGCTATTACTGCGCTTGCAACAAGGTCATCACCAAACACCATCAGCGCAGCGCCGAGTACCTCGACGCCATCGACGCCGAGATCGCCCTGCATGTGGCCGAACTGGGCGCGGGCAAGCCGGTGTCGCAGTTGCACCTGGGTGGCGGCACGCCGACCTTTCTGAGTGACGCCGAACTGGCGCGCCTGATGGATTCGCTGCGACGCGCCTTCAAGCTGGCGCCTGCGGCCGAGGTCTCGATCGAGGTCGACCCGCGCACCGCCTCGCCCGAGCGGCTGCGCCACCTGGCCGAGCTGGGTTTCAATCGCATCAGCTTCGGCATCCAGGACTTCGACGCCGACGTGCAGCGTGCCGTTCACCGCGTGCAGTCCTACGACAGCGTGCGCGCGCTGATCGAGGCGGCGCGGGAGCTGAATTTCACGTCCATCAACGCCGACCTCATCTACGGCCTGCCACGGCAGACGCCGGCATCGTTCGCGCGCACCATCGCGCAGGTTGGTGCGCTGCGTCCGGACCGCATCGCGCTCTATGCCTACGCCCACCTGCCGGAGCGTTTCAAGCCACAGCGGCGCATCGCCGTGGCCGACCTGCCGCCGCCCGAGCACCGTGTGCAGATGCTGGGCAGCGCGATTGCCGGCTTCATCGGCCATGGCTACACCTACATCGGCATGGACCATTTCGCGCTCGCCGGTGACGCCTTGGCGGTGGCCAAGCGGCAAGGCCGGCTGCACCGCAACTTCCAGGGCTACAGCACCCAGCCCGACTGCGACCTCATCGGCCTGGGCGTGTCGTCGATCGGTCGCATCGGCGCCACCTACAGCCAGAACGCCAAGACCTTGCCCGAGTACTACGACGCCATGCGCCAAGGGCAATTTGCCACCGTGCGCGGGCTCGCACTGACGCGCGACGACCTGGTGCGCCGGGCCGTCATCATGGCGCTGATGTGTCAGGGCCGGGTCGAGTACGAGTCGATCGAGTTGGCGCACCTGATCGACATGCGCAGCCATTTCGCCGCCGAGTTCGAGGCCTTGCAGTCGTTGGCCGACCGTGGGCTGGTCGAGATCGGCGCCGACGCCATCGAGGTCACGGCCACCGGCTGGTACTTCGTCCGCGCGGTGGCGATGGTGTTCGACCACAACTTGCGGTCCGACCAGGCCAGGGAGCGCTTTTCCCGCATCATCTAGGGCATGGAGTTTGCCCTTGTCGTGAGCGCGCTGATGCTCGGCCTGGCCGGCATGCCGCATTGCGCGGCGATGTGCGGCCCGGCCTGCACAGCGCTGACCGGCGGTGGCAAGACGGCCAGCAGCGCAGCCTTCCAACTCACCCGTGTCGCCAGCTATGCGCTGGCGGGTGCGGCGGTCGCCGCCAGCGTCGGTGCGCTGGCCTGGCTGGGGCAGATCAGTCCCGCCTTGCGGCCGTTGTGGACGCTGGCCCATGCTGCGGCCTTGGTGCTCGGCCTGTGGCTGCTCTGGCGGGGCCGCCAGCCGGCTTGGCT
>JAUYAJ010000328.1 GCA_030693565.1 Rubrivivax sp. | reverse complement strand
CACGACCTGCATCGGCAACGCCGGCGACCTCAAGCCCGAGTTCAACGAGGCCATCAACCAGAACAACCTGGTTTGCGCCGCAGTGCTGTCGGGCAACCGCAACTTCGAAGCCCGCATCCACCCCAACCTGAAAGCCAACTTCCTGGCCAGCCCGCCGCTGGTGGTGGCCTATGCGCTGGCCGGCACCGTGAGCCGCGACTTGATGACCGAGCCGGTGGGCCAGGGCAAGGGGGGCAAGGACATTTTCCTGGGTGACATCTGGCCGACCAGCGACGAGGTGCACAAGCTGATGAAGTTCGCCATGAACGGCGGCGCATTCCGCAAGAATTACGCCAAGGTCAAGACCGACCCGGGCAAGCTGTGGGCCAAGATCAAGGGTGTGCAAGGCAAGGTCTACACCTGGCCGCAAAGCACTTACATCGCCGAGCCGCCGTTCATCGAGGGCTTCAAGATGCAGCCCAAAGCTGTCGAGTCCGGAGTCCCCGTCGCCCGCAACATGGGCCTGTTCGGCGACAGCATCACCACCGACCACATCTCGCCCGCCGGCTCGTTCACCGACAGCTCGCCGGCCGGCCAGTACCTGCTGGCCCAGGGCGTGCTGAAAGCCGACTTCAACAGCTACGGTTCACGGCGCGGCAACCACGAGGTGATGATGCGCGGCACCTTTGCCAACGTGCGCATCAAGAACCTGATGATCCCGGCCCAGGCCAACGGCTCGCGCGAAGAAGGCGGCTTCACGCTGTTCCAGCCCGGCGGCCAGAAGATGGCGATCTACGACGCGGCGATGCAATACATCGCCGCCGGCGTGCCCACCGTGGTCTTCGCCGGCGAGGAATACGGCACCGGCTCGAGCCGCGACTGGGCCGCCAAGGGCACGGCGCTGCTGGGCATCAAGGCAGTGGTGGCACGCAGCTTCGAGCGCATCCACCGCAGCAACCTGATCGGCATGGGCGTGCTGCCGCTGCAGTTCAAGCCCGGCGACTCCTGGCAGACGCTGGGCTTGAGCGGCGAAGAGACGGTGGACGTGCAACTGGCCGCCGAAGTGACGCCGCTGTCGGATGCCCGCCTCGTCATCACCGGCACCGACGGCAGCGTGCGCGAGCTCGGCGTCACGCTGCGCATCGACACCGCGATCGAGGTCGACTACTACAAACACGGCGGCATCCTGCCTTTCGTGCTGCGCCAGTTGCTGGCGGCCTGAGCGGCGGCGCGCCACGGCCAATGCAGGTGCTTGCAGCTGCGGTTGCCATGGCACGCGCGCGGCGGCGGCGAGCGGGTTAGCAGAAGCTGAACACACCGGCGACCCCGCCCAGATGCGGGGTGCACGGGCAGTAGCCACCCGCTTGACATGGGCATACAGCCCATCCCCGGACTCGGAGTCGCCATGCAAGGTTCCCGCCCGTCAGGGCACCGCAGCTCGCGCAGCGCCTGGTTGCCCTCGGCGTTGCTGCTGGCCGCAGCCACGCTGGCGACCTCCACGGCGTCGGCCGTGGTCGTCAACGCACTGCCTTATGGCACCTCGGCCAACAACCCGGCGACGAACAGCCCGGAATGGACCGTCATCGTCTTCAGCGACACCCAGATGACAGTCGCTGGCGGCGTGAGCACGCTGACGACAGCCAACAGTCGTGGTGTTTGGTTCGGCAACGGCAGCGCCTATGGCGACACACCGCCGTGGAGCATCGGCAGCAACACCAGCGGCAACTACCTGTCGATGACGGCGAGCTTCAGCGGCGCCCGCGACTGGTCGGCCTACCTGTACGACCGCACGCACTTCGCCGCCATCAACTTCGCACCCACCGCTTGCAATGGCAACATCGGCTCCTGCTACGCGGCCACACCCTATGCAGGCGTCAGCGTGGCCCATGCGATGCCGGGCAACCCGTCCACCTACGCCGAGACGCTGGTGCCGCTGAACCTGAACACCTCCCACACCTTCGAGTGGCTGCTGAAGGACGGCGTGGTGTCGTACCGCATCGATGGCCAGGTGGCCTACAGCGGCGCGGCCTGGGCCGTTGTGCCGGGTGCGTCATGGATCGCGAACGGTGGCTTCCTGCTGATCGGCGACTCATCGGGCCCCACGCTCACCGGCACCGGCAGCATGCACATCAGCGCGCTCAGCTTCGACACCGCGCCCGCCGCGATGACGCTGGTGCCGGAACCGGCCACCGCGTGGCTGTGGGCTGCCGGGCTGCTGGCGCTGGTGGCGCGTCGCCGGCGCTGAACGCCGGTGCGGCCCGAGCCGCGGCCTTCTAGTCGCTGGCCACCGACGGCGCCGCAAAACAATCGTCGAGCGCGCGCAGGAAGGCGCTCAAGTCCAGCGGCTTGACCCAGTAGTCGGCAAAGCCGGCGCGCAGCGCGCGGTCGATGTCTTCGGGCATCGCGTTGGCCGACACCGCGATGCAGCGGATCGCCGCCGTGCGCGGGTCGGCGCGCAGCCGGCGCAAGACCTCGTGGCCGTCGAAGTCAGGCAGTTGCATGTCGAGCAAGATCAGGTCGGGGCGCAACTGCATCGCCAGCTCGACGCCGCTGTGGCCGTCGACCGCGCATTGCAAGCTGAGGTCAGGTCGCAGCCGCAAGGTCTCTTCGACCACCAAGGTGTTGACCGGGTTGTCCTCGATGTAGAGCAGCCGCCCGCGCACCGGCGCCGGTGGCGGCGCAACCGCTTCGCCGTCGCTCGCCAGCCACGGCGCGGGCACGGTCGGCGCATCGTCGTCGCCGGCCAGCGGCAGCACAACCTCGAACCGGCTGCCTTCGCCGGGCCGGCTGTGGACCAGGATGCTGCCGTCCATCTTTTCAACCAAGGCCTTGACGACGGCCAGGCCGATGCCACTGCCTTCGACGCCGCTGCGCTCGGCGCCGGCGCGGTTGAAGGGTTCGAAGACCTGGCCCAGCTGGGCTGCACTCAAGCCCTGGCCGTTGTCCGACACCGACAGCCGCAGCAAGCCGCCATCGGCGCGCGGTTCGGCGCGCGACTCGACCAGCACCGAGCCGCCCGGGCTGTTGTACTTGATGGCGTTGGACAACAGGTTCAGCAGCACCTGGCGCAAGCGCGTCGCGTCGGCGCGCGGCTGGCCGTCCAGGCGCCCGCAGACGATGCGGATGCCGCGCTCGCGCGCCAGCGGCTCGATCAGCGGCAGCGTCTCCACCACCAAGGCGTCGAGCGGCACCGCGCCCAGCACCAGGCTGACGCCGCCGACCTCGAGCCGCGACAGATCGAGCACGTCGTCGATCAAGGACAGCAGGTGGCGCCCCGCCGACAGCACATGGTTCAGGCGCTGCTGGCGGTTGGCCCGCTCGCCGCCCTCGCCTTCGAGCAGCAGCAACTGGGTGAAGCCGAGCACGGCGTTCAGCGGCGTGCGCAATTCGTGGCTCATGCGCGCCAGGAACTCGGTCTTGGCCTGGTTCTGGCGCTGGGCGGTGCGCTGGGCGTCGCGCGCCGCTTCGGCGGCCTTGAGTTCGGTGATGTCCCAGTTGACGCCGATGACGCGAGCGGGACGCTCTTCGCTGGCCGCCAGATGGCGTGTGCGCGCCGCAATCCAGTGCACGGCGCCGTCGGGCCAGACGACGCGGAATTCACCTTGCTGGGCGCGCTGGATGTCGCCGGTCAGCCGCTTGACGATCTCCAGGTCGTCGGGATGCACCATCAACCTGCGCTCGGCCAGCGGCGGCGTCTGCGGCTGCGGGGCGAGGCCGTTGAGGCGGAACATCTGTTCGTCCCAGACGCCGACACCGGTTGTCGGGTCGAGCTCCCAGGTATCGATGCCGACACTGCGTGCGATCAGCGCGACGCGTTCGCGCGCCTCGGCCAGCGCGTCGCGCGCGGCATGTTGTTCGCTGACGTCCAGGCTGACGCCCAGAAAAGCCAGCGGTTTGCCGTCGCTTCCGAGCTCGAGCGCCCGCCGCGTCAGCACATGGACCCAGCGGCCGTCGGCGTGGCGATAGCGGGCGTTGCAGTCGGTCGGCTCGCCGCTGGTCAGCGTGCGCCGCGCCGACGCCTGCACGGCGCTGAGGTCATCCGCGTGAACCCAGCCGGAGACCTCGGCCATGCTCAGGCCTTCAGGCCGCTCGGGCCGGCCCAGAAAGGCCAGGCCATGGCCATGCTGGGTCAGCAGGCCGCTGGCAAGGTCGTGGCGCCAGATGCCGACCCGGCACAGCTCGACCAGCATCGCCAGCCTGGCGTTGGCAGCTTCGAGCTGATGGGCCAGCCGGTAGACCTCGGTGTCGTCGCTGACGATGCCGATCGCGCGTTCGGGCCGGCCGTCGGCGCCGTCGACGACGCGCCACTGCGACTGCAGGCGCTTGAAACTGCCGTCGCCATGGCGCACCCGGTAGCGCGCCGCATAGCTGCCGGCTTGCTGCAGCGAATCGGCGTAGATCGCACCCAGCCCGTCTTCGGTGGGCACGCGGCGGATGACCTCGGCCAGCTCAGGCGGCCCGGCGTTGGGTTCCATGTCCCAGAAGCGGTACATGTGTTCGTCCCAGCTGCCCTCGCCCGTGCGCAGCTGGCGCTCCCACAAGCCGATGCGGCCGAACTCCTGCACCACCTGGAGCCGGCGCTCAAGCTCGGCGGCACGCGACTGCCGGTCAACAAAACCGGTGACATCGACCAGGTGAAGCGCAAACCTGGGTGCGCCGTTAGCCGCCGGCGCGGCGCGGGCGCTGAGCTCGCAGGCCAGGGTCGCGCCGTCGGCGCGCCGGCCCGACCAGCGCAAGCCCGCGAAGCCCTGCCCCGCAGCCAGCGCCGCGCGCGCATCGGCGACAGCGTCGTCACCACACTGCAGCAGCGTCGCAAGGTCTTGCCCGATGGCTTCCTGCGCAGCGACGCCGCACAGCCTGGCCAGCCCGGCGCTGATCCAGCTCAGCCGCAGGTCGGCGTCGACGGCGGCCAGCAGCAAGTCGTCAAAGTCCAGCAGCGACGCCTGCAAAGCGGCATCGGGCGGCGCCGAAATCGGATTGGCGATCGGGCTCATCGGCTGCTCATGGTTCAACGCTCGCGGAACGCCTCCTGCGTCTTCATCAGCGGACGCACCACGAAACCCAGCACCGAACGCTGACCAGTCTTGATCTCGACGCTGCCTGTCATGCCAGGCAGGACGGCCAGCGTCTTCGTGCCCGCCTTCATCGTCGCCCGGTCGGCGCGCACCAGGGCGCGGTAATAGGTGGCCTCGGGCTGGCTGCTGCGCTCAGTGTCGCCGATCGCGTCAGGGCTGATCGACTGCACGGTGCCGTTGAGTCCACCGTAAACCGTGTATTCGAAGGAACTCAGCTTCATCACCACCGGTTGGCCGACCTTGATGAAGCCGATGTCGGCCGGCCGGATGCGCGCCTCGATCAACACGCGCGGCCCGATCGGCACAATCTCCATCACCGAGGCCCCCGGGCCGACAACGCCGCCGATGGTGTTGGCGCGGATCGTCTTCACGATGCCGGTGACGGGCGACTTCAGCACTGTGCGCCGCAGCACGTCGTCGCGCGCCACCATCTGCTCGTCGAGCAGCGACAGCTCGGTGCGCACGCGCACCAGATCAGCACTGGCCTCCTGGCGAAAGCGGTTGATGCGCTCTTGCGTCTGCAGCGTCAGGTCGTTCATCTGGCGGCGCACACGCATGACCTCAACCTCGCTCATCAGCCCCTTGGATGACATGCTCTCGGCGACCGCCAGTTCCTTCTGCAGCAGCGCGATGCTGCGCCGGCTGATCACCACGGCTTCGTTGAGCGACAGCTGGCGCGCCTGGAACGACTCGGTCTCGCCGACCGCCACCGCCTTCGGGATCTCGGGGCCGAAGCGCAGCGCCTGACCGGTCGCCTCGGCCTGCAACCGGATCACCGTCGCGCGCATCGCGACACGCTTGGTCGTGCCTTCGGCCTGCTGGGACTCGAACCGTGTCGGATCCAGCGTCGCCAGCTCCTGGCCCTGCAACACCTGCTCGCCTTCGCGCACGCGCAGCTGGCGCAGGATGCCGCCTTCCAGGCTCGAGATCACCTGCTCGCGGCCTTCGGGAATGACGCGGCCGTTGGCCTTGGCGACGATGTCGACCTGTGCCACCGAGGCCCAGACCACCGCCAGCGCGACGACGAGCAGCATCAGGTAAACGGCCCACATCGCAGCCGGCGCCGGCTCGACGACCTGGGCCCCGCGCACAGCGCTCAGATAGGCCATGTCGCCGGGCCGCAGCCCGTCACGGGAAGATTTCGAGCCAGCCATCTTCAGCCGGCGTCAGACCGCCGCCTCCCGCTGCATCGGCTGCGCGCTCGGGTGCAGGTGCAGGTTGGACGGCGGGCCGGCCGCCGCCGGCTTGGCGCCGGACAAGGCAGCCAGCACCTGCGCTTTCGGGCCGTCGAGCACGACGCGGCCGTTGTCGATGACGATCACACGCTGCACCAGTTCCAGCACCGCCGGGCGGTGCGTCACCATCAGCAGCGTGCAGTGGCCGGCGGCCTCGCGCAACTGGCGCAGGAAGGCGATCTCGGACTGCGCGTCCATCGAGCTCGTGGGCTCGTCCATCAACAGGATCTGCGGCTTGGTCACCAGGCAGCGCGCCAGCGCCACCAGCTGGCGCTGGCCGCCCGACAGCAAGCCGCCGCACTCGCCGACCGGCAGCTCCCAGCCTTTCGGGTGCTGGGCGACGACCCGGTCGAGCCCGGTCAGGCGGGCGATGTCGGCCAGCCGGCCGGGGTCGGCGGTGGGTCGGTCGAGCAGCACGTTGTCGCGCAGCGTGCCGTTGAAGAGACGCGGGTCCTGGGACACGAAGCCGACGCGGGCGCGAAAATCCGCCGGGTCGATCTGGCGCAGGTCGATGCCGTCCGCCTCGACCATGCCTTCGGTGGGCTGGTACAGGCCGGCCAGCAGGCGCAGCACGGTCGACTTGCCCGATCCGATGCGGCCCAGGATGGCCACCCGCTCACCGGGTTCGAAGCGCAGCGACACGCCTTTGAGCACGCGCGGCGCTTCGTCGGGGCCGTCGTGCGGGTAGGCGAAGGCCACTTCGTGCAGGCCGATGCGGCCGCTGAGTTCGCGCCGCGGCACGTAGGCCTTGCCGACCTCGCGCTCGACCGGCTGGTTCATCACCTTGTCCAGCGCCTGCATCGCCGCGCGCACGCCCTGGTAGCGTGTGGCCAGCATCACGACGCCGTTCAGCGGCGCGAGCGCGCGACCGGCGAACATCACCGCGCCGATCAGCGCGCCGCCGCTGATCACCTTGTCGCCGATCAGGTGCACACCCCAGACCAGCATCACCATCGTGATCAGCTGCTGCGAGATGCCCGACAGGTTGCTGGTCCAGCTCGTGATCGTGCGCGAACGCAGCGCCGAGGCCGCCGCCGCCGCCGTCGATTCCTCGTACTGGCGCAGGAAGCGGCCTTGCGCCCCCGAGGCCTTCAGGTCCTCGATGCCTTCCACCGCCTCGACGAGCACGCCGTGCAGGTCGGCCTGCTGCTTCATGTTGCTGCTCATCGAGCGTCGCAGCGAACCCTGGATCAGCAGCGAGACGCCGAGCAACACCGGCACCGCGATCACCAGCACCCAGCCCAGCGGCCCGCCGATGACGAAGATCATCGCGATGAAGAGCAGGATGAACGGCAGGTCCGACAGCGCCGACAGCGTGGCCGAGGCGAAGAACTCGCGCACCTGCTCGATCTGCGCCAGCGTGTGCGCGTAAGCGCCGGCCGACGCCGGCCGGTGCTCCATGCGCACCGCCAGCGACTGGCGGAACAGCTTGGCGCCGACGATCAGGTCGGCCTTGCGGCCCGCCATGTCGATCAGGTACGAGCGCAGCTGGCGCGCCATCAGGTCGAAGATCAGTGCCATCGCGCTCGCAGTGGCCAGCGCCCACAAGGTGACGAAGGCCTGGTTCGGAATCACCTTGTCGAAGATGACCGCGGTGGCCAAGCCGGTGACCAGCATCAAAATGTTGCTCAGCGCCGCGGCGAGCAGCGCCGAGCGGTAATAGGGCACGAAGCGCCGCATCGTGCCCCACAACCAGTGTTGCGCCGGGTCGTGCAGCAGGCCGTCGTCGTCGCGGGTGGCCGCGGCTTGAGGCTGCGGCGTGGCAACGATCGCCAGCCCTGTGTATTCGGCGGCGATGTCCGCCTCGACCGCCGAGCACGCATGGTGCTCACGGCCCGGCATGACAACGTCGTAGAGCGCCGACGCGCCGGCGCCCGAGCGCCGCGCGACGACGATGCAGGCGTCACCTTCGTTGAGCAGCAAGATGGCCGGCAACAGCAACTGGTGCAAGTCGGCGATGCGGCGCTGCACCAGGCCGGCGTTGAAGCCGGCTTCGCGCAGTGCCCGCAAAGCCTGGTCAGGGCCTAGCGCACCGTCGAGCGGCAAGCCCGACAGCAGCGACTCGGGCGAGCGCTCGCGGCCGTGGTGGCGCGTCAGCCAGGACAGCGCGTGCGCCAGCGGGTCGTCGCCGATCTCGCGTCCGGGCGTGGCATCGCCGGCCGGCGCGTTGGCGTCGGCGAGAGGGCGAGGGGTGTCGGTGTCCTGCACGGTCGGGGACGGTCAGATCGGGTCAGCCGGCGGCAGCCGCACGGTGTTCGAGCGCCAGGCGCTCGAACTCGGTTTCGATGTCGCGCACGATCTGCGGCAGGTCGAACAGCGGCGAACTGCGGCCATGCTCGGCCAGATAGCGTTTGTACGAGGCCACGCGCATCGGCTGGCGGCCCAGGTCCACCGCGAGCGTTTCGTAGCCGGCCAGCGAGTCGCGCACCAGGTCGGGCAGGCCCACCGCATGGAGCAAGCTGCCGGCCATGCGCGAGATGTAGCTGCGCCCGGCGCGCGTGACGATGGGTGTGCCCATCCACAGCGCGTCACTCGCCGTCGTGCCGGCGTTGAACGGGAAGGTGTCGAGCATCAGGTCGGCGAGCTGGAAACGGGCCAGGTATTCGGCCGGCGAGACACGCGGCGCGAAGATCAGTCGCTCGCGCGCCACGCCTTCGGCGTCGGCCTGGCGCAGCATGTTTTCGCGCGCGGTGTCGTTGTCGGCCAGCAGCCACAGCACGCTGCCCGGCACCTGGTGCAGGATGCGCATCCAGGCCGAGAACATCTCGAGCGTGAACTTGTGGTTGTTGTTGAACGAGCA
>JAUYAJ010000326.1 GCA_030693565.1 Rubrivivax sp. | reverse complement strand
CCCGGTGCTGCTGAACCGCGCGCCGACGCTGCTCCGCCTGGGCATTCAGGCCTTCGAGCCGGTGTTGATTGAAGGCAAGGCCATCCAGCTCCATCCGCTGGTCTGCTCGGCCTTCAACGCCGACTTCGACGGCGACCAGATGGCTGTGCACATCCCGCTGTCGATCGAAGCGCAGATGGAAGCCCGCACGCTGATGCTGGCCTCCAACAACGTGCTGTTCCCGGCCAACGGTGAGCCGTCGATCGTGCCGTCGCAAGACGTCGTGCTGGGCCTGTACTACGCCACCCGCGAGCGCATCAACGGCAAGGGCGAAGGCATGGTCTTCGCCGACCTGCTCGAACTGCAGCGCGCGCTGGACACCGGCGCCGTCGAGGTCACGGCCAAGATCGCCGTGCGCCTGGTCGAATGGGCGCGCGGCGCCGATGGCGGCGACTTCGTGCCGTCGACCAAGCTCGTGGCGACCACGGTCGGCCGTGCCTTGTTGTCGGAGATCCTGCCCAAGGGTCTGCCGTTCATCAACATCAACAAGGCGCTGAAGAAGAAAGAGATCTCGCGTCTCATCAACGTCAGCTTCCGCAAGTGCGGACTGAAAGAGACGGTGGTCTTCGCCGACAAGCTGCTGCAAGCGGGCTTCAAGCTGGCCACGCGCGCCGGCATCTCGATCGCCATCGACGACATGCTGGTGCCCAAGGAAAAGCCCGGCCTGATCGAGCGCGCCGAAAAGGAAGTCAAGGAAATCGAGCAGCAGTACGTCTCGGGCCTGGTGACTGCCGGCGAGCGTTACAACAAGGTGGTCGACATCTGGGGCAAGACCGGCGACGAAGTCGGCAAGGTCATGATGAGCCAGCTGTCCAAGCAAAAGGTGCAGGACCGCCACGGCAAGGAAGTCGACCAGGAGTCGTTCAACTCCATCTACATGATGGCCGACTCCGGTGCTCGCGGCTCGGCGGCGCAGATCCGCCAGCTGGCCGGCATGCGCGGCTTGATGGCCAAGCCTGACGGCTCGATCATCGAGACCCCGATCACGGCCAACTTCCGCGAAGGCCTGAACGTTCTGCAGTACTTCATCTCCACCCACGG
>JAUYAJ010000319.1 GCA_030693565.1 Rubrivivax sp. | reverse complement strand
CTGCCGGATCCGACGGGCGCGGCGGCGACTCATCGCACGGTGCTAGCAGTTGACCCTGGCCCGCCGCCAGCGGACAGCGGCCGCCTCGTGGTGTTGACGATGCAATTGGAATGCCCGACAGCGGTCGGCCCGCGGTTTCCTCCCCCGAGGTTTGTCCAACACCTGCCCTCAGACCGGTGCCGTGCGCAGCGTCGTGGCGTCGCACGGGCAGGTGTCGAACAAACCTAAACATGGGCAGTCGCGCAGGTATGCAAGACGAGCGACCGCTGTCGGCCGACGGCCCGACACCGGCGCAGGACCGGCCGCCACCAGCCGGCACAGGCTACAGTTGAAGCGCTGCACGCATCACCCACGACCAGCCACCGCAAGACGCTGCATGCACGACCTGTGGGGTATTCCGTGGGGTGTTTGGGCCGGCAAAGAGAAAATATGATTGCACAACAACCACTTAGCTTCGCACTCGAAGTTCAGGTTCAGAACATCGAGTAGCTCAGGCCGCGCGCGCCAGCGTGAAGCCGACGCGGGTGACGCCGGCGTCCGACTCCGCCACGGTGTGGCCAGCGTGCATGCGCGCGATCGCCGCGACGATGGCCAGCCCCAGGCCATGGTGTTGTTGCTCTTCGCAGCAGCGCGAGCTGTCGGCGCGAAAGAAACGGTCGAACAAGCGCGGCAGCGCGCCGGCTTCGATCGCCGCGCCCTGGTTTTGCACCACCACCTCCACTTGCTCGGGCAGCTGCGGCGCGATGCGGATCAGCACTGTCGAGCCGCGCTCGGCGAAGCGGGTGGCATTGCCCAGCAAGTTGGAGACCGCGCGCTTGAACAGCGGCTCGTCGACGGCGACCATCGCGTCGCCCTCGACCTGCAGGCGCAGACCGGCATCTTCGAGCGTGGCTTCGTGGAATTCGGCCACCTGCTGGGCCAGCGCCGCCAGGCTCACCGGCTCGCCACGCCGCGCCACCGCGCCGCGGTCGGCCTGCGACAGAAAGAGCATGTCGTTGACCAGCGCCGCCATGCGCTGCATCTCCTCGAGGTTTGACGCCAGCGTCTCGCGCAGCGACTCGGTGCTGCGCTCGCGCGACAGCGCCAGCTCGGTCTGGCCGATCAGCGTCGCCAGCGGCGTGCGCAACTCGTGGGCGACGTCGGCGTTGAAGCCTTCGAGCTGCGCATAGGCGCGCTCGAGCCGGTCCATCAAGGCGTTGAACTGCTCGATCCACGGCAGCAGCTCCAGCGCCGGCTTGTCGAGCCGCAAGCGCTGGTCGAGCCGCTTGACCGAGATCGCCCGCGTCTGCGCCGCCAGATCATTGAGCGGCTGCAGGTCGCGGCGCACCAGCCAGCGCATCGCCAGCCCGCTGAGGCCGGCGCCAACCAGCGAGGTCAGCAGCAGCGTCACCGCCAGGCCATTGAGCATGCGGGCGTCATGCGACACGTCGACCTCCAGCCGGCCGCGCACCTGCCCGCCGGCGACCAGCGGCGCGTCGCCCGCGAAGTCTTTGGAGATCGAATGCGGAAACGGCGCCATGCGCCGGTCGCGATGCATCAGCGTGCCGTCGCCGCGCGACAGCTCAAGGTGGTTGCCGGCCAGCAATTGGTCGAACAGCGTCAGCTTGTACAGCAGCTCATCCTCACCCTTCAGGCAGGCGATGCGGATGAACTCGCTCAGCACCTGGGTCTTGTCGGCCAGCATGTCTTGCTGGGCGCTGCGAAAGCGCATCGAGGTCGCCGAGTAGATGACGACGCTGAGCAGGGCCAGGCCGACGAAGATCTGCCTGGCCAGGCACCACGACAGATGGCGGCCGATCGACGGTGGGCAGGTCGTCATGCGCCGCGCTCCTCGAGCACGTAGCCCATGCCGCGCACCGTGTGCAGCAGCCGCTGCGGGAACGGGTCGTCGAGCTTGGCGCGCAGGCGCCGCACCGCGACCTCGACGACGTTGGTGTCGGAGTCGAAGTTCATGTCCCAGACCTGCTCGGCCAGCGTCGTGCGCGACAGGATCTGGCCGCGCCGGCGCAGCAGCAGCGCCAGCAGGTTGAATTCCTTGACCGTCAGGTCCAGCCGCTGCGCGGCGCGCTGCGCCTTGCGGCTGATGAGATCGATCTCGAGGTCGGCCAGCTTCAGCTGGGTGGCGGGCTGGGCGGCGCCTGCGCCGGCGCCGCCGCGGCGCAGCAGCGCGCCCACGCGCGCCAGCAATT
>JAUYAJ010000304.1 GCA_030693565.1 Rubrivivax sp. | reverse complement strand
CGCTGCAGTTCCAGCAGTTCGAGCACGCCGTCGCCACAGACCACGAGCAGGCGGCCAGTGCCTGCCGCCAGCACCTGCCCCGGCGCGGCGCCGTCCGGCGCCGCGCCGGGCACCAGCGCGGCGCGCCAGAGCTTGACCGGTTCGCCGCCATGGCTGAACAGCATGCCCGGGAAGGGGTCGAAGGCACGCACCCGGCGCTCCAGCGTCGCCGCGGGCAGCGCCCAGTCGATCGCCGCCTCGGCCTTGTCGACCTTGTGCGCGTAGTTCACGCCTTCCAGCGGCTGCGCCACCGGCTGCAGCCGGCCAGCGTCGGCGTCCTGCAAGGCCTGGACGATGAGGCGGCCGCCGGCGGCTGCCAGCCGGTCGTGCAGGCTGGCGGTGCTGTCGGTGGCGAGGATGGGCATGGCCTGGCGCAGCAGCATCGCGCCGGTGTCCAGGCCGGCGTCCATCTGCATGATGGTGATGCCGGTTTGCGCGTCACCGGCTTCGATGGCGCGGTGGATGGGCGCGGCGCCGCGCCAGCGCGGCAGCAGCGAGCCGTGAATGTTGAGGCAGCCCAGGCGCGGCAAAGCCAGCGTCCAGGCCGGCAGGATCAGCCCGTAGGCGGCGACGACGAGCACGTCGGGCGCGGCGTCGGTCAGCGCCAGCCGGGCCGCGGCGGCGTCGGCGGCGTAGCGGCCGTCCAGACGCAGGCTGCGCGGTTGCGCCAGCGGCCAGCCTTGTTGCTGCGCGTACTGTTTGACGGCCGAGGCCTGCAGCTTCATGCCGCGGCCGGCCGGGCGGTCGGGCTGGGTCAGCACCAGCGCCGCCGTGAAGCCGGCCTCGTCGATCGCCTGCAACGCGACGCGGGCAAATTCCGGCGTGCCGGCGAATGCGACCCTCAAGTCAGTCTCCGCGCAAGTCGTCGCGCGCCTTCTTCAGCATCTTGGTGCGGATGCGGTCGCGCTTGAGCGCGCTCAGGTACTCGACGAACACCTTGCCCAGCAAGTGATCCATCTCATGCTGAACGCAGATCGCGGCCAGGCCTTCGGCCTCGAATTCATGGGGCTGGCCGTCACGCCCGAGCGCGCGCACGGTGACGCGGGCATGGCGCTCGACCTTGTCGTAGACCAGCGGCACCGACAGGCAGCCCTCTTCGGCGACATGCATCTCGGCGCTGGCGGCAATGATCTCGGGGTTGATCAGCACCTGGAGCTGGTCGCGCGAATCCGAGGTGTCCATCACGATGACGCACTCGTGGACGTCAACCTGGGTCGCCGCCAGGCCGACGCCATCGGCCTCGTACATGGTCTGGCACATGTCGTCGACAAGCTGGCGAATGCGCTCGTCGACCGCAGCGACAGGGCGGGCCACGGTGTGCAAGCGCGGATCGGGATAACGCAGGATGGTCAGCAAAGACATGGCAGAGCAGGGAAACAGATCGCAACAGCTGTGGACAGCAGACAACGGCACGGGCCGTGAAGGGCTGCACGCAGCACCGGCAAAGCCGGCAGTTTCATTGCGATATCAAGGGTTTACGGGCAGAATCTGTGAAATCAAGTGAGCATTGTCGCGGCACCGGCTCGACGGCGTGCAGCGCGCGCTCGATCACCTTATGCAGCATGGCGTGATTGTGGCATCCGACCCCGGAGCGCATGAGTCGCCGGGAGTCCATGTGCCATGAGCCCACCCGTTCGCCGCGGCACCCTGTTCGGCAACGCCGTCGTCGTCGCTTTGGCAGCCCTTGCCGCGATCAGCGGCGCCGCCCAGGCGGCCGACCTCACCATCACCGGCAGCCAGCAAGCGACCGCTCAACAGGTCGCGCAGGCCGGCGTGCCGCTGGCCGAGCTCGCCCCCAATGCACCCGAGTCGCACACCGTGCAGCGTGGCGACACGCTGTGGGACATCTCCAAGCTCTTCCTCACCAGCCCCTGGCGCTGGCCCGAGCTGTGGGGCATGAACCTCGACCAGATCCGCAATCCACACCGCATCTACCCCGGCCAGGTGCTGGTCTTGGTCAAGAGCGGCGGCCGCGCCAGGCTGCAGCTGGCGCAGTCGGCCACCGGCGCGGCACCGACGAACACCGTCAAGTTGTCGCCGCGGGTGCGCAGCACGGCGCTGGACAACAGCGCCATCGCCGCCATCCCGCTGCACCTGATCGGCCCCTTTCTCAACGAGGCGGTGATCTTCGATGTCAACGCCCTCGCCGACGCACCGCGCATCGTCGCCACCCAGGAAGGCCGGGTGATGGTCTCGCGCGGTGAAACCGCCTATGTGCGCGGCAACCTCGCCGGAGCGCGCAACTTCCGGCTCTTCCGTGAGCCGCGGCCGCTGCTCGACCCGCAGACGCGCGAGGTGCTGGGCTTCGAGGCCTTGTACGTCGGCAGTGCCGAATTCCAGCGCCCCGGCGAAGACCGCGTCGGCGCTGACGGCAAGGCCGTTGTCGTGCCGTCGACCTTCGTCGTCAGCAGCACCCGGCTCGAGGCCAATGTCGGCGACCGCCTGTCGCCGCTGCCGCCGCAAGACTTCGACGCCTATGTGCCGCATGCGCCGGCCGGCGCCATCGACGGCCGCATCGTCTCGGTCTACGGCGAGGCCGTCAGCGCCGGCCAGAACCAGATCGTCGCCATCAACCGCGGCAGCCGCGACGGCCTGGAGCGCGGCCATGTGCTGGCTTTGTGGCGCGCCGGCAGCCTCACCTTCGACCGCACCGACCCCGCCAAGACCGCGCTGCAACTGCCCGACGAGCGCCATGGCCTGCTGTTCGTGTTCCGCGTCTTTGACCGCCTGGCTTACGCCTTGATCGTCAATGTGAAGGACCCGGTGCGCGCCGGCGACCGTTTTACCCAGCCCTGAGGCCCGCCACTGGACGCCGACGAGTTCGCCGCCTGGTTGCGGCTGCTGGAAACACCGGGCGTCGGCCGCGATGGCGCGCGCCGCCTGCTGGCCACCTTCGACTCGGCGCCGGCCATCTTCGACGCCTCGCCAGCCACCTTGCGCCACGCCTGCGAGCCGGCGATTGCTGCCGCCCTCGGGCGCCTGCCGGCGCACTTCGACGCACGCTTGCAAGCCGCCCGCGACTGGCTCGGTGGCGGCGCCGACCGCCATGTGCTGACGCTGGGTGACCCGGGTTACCCGCCGCTGCTGCTGCAGACCGCCGACCCGCCGCTGCTGCTCTACGTCCACGGCTGCACCGCCTTGCTGGCGGCGCCCAGCGTCGCCGTCGTCGGCAGCCGCAGCCCGACCGCCCAGGGCGCCGACAACGCACGCGCCTTCGCCGCCGCCCTCAGCGCCGACGGCCTGGTCGTGGTCTCGGGTCTGGCGCTGGGCATCGACGGCGCCGCCCATGACGGCGCGCTGGCGGGCGGCGCCGGCACGCTGGCCGTCGTC
>JAUYAJ010000302.1 GCA_030693565.1 Rubrivivax sp. | reverse complement strand
CCTCATACGCACTTGCGATCAATCGCATAAGTCTGGCGCGTCGTCTGGCCGGTCGTCATGGCCGCCACACCTGGTTTGACAGACCCGCGCGCGCAGCGTGAGCGCGGGATCGGGACGGCGGGGCGCTGTGCTGCGCTCATGTCCCCCGGCGCCGGCCCGCGGCCACCGCCTCCTCCTTTACTTCGCTCCGCACAGCGCCCCACCGTCCCGATCTGGCACCGGCGTGGCGTTCAACCGTCGAAAGGGTCCGCTGCTGGCAGCCAAGGATGTCGGGTGGCCGTCGCAGCGAAGTCAAGGAGGAGGGCCGGGGGAAGCCCGGCCCGGGGGACATGAGCGAAGGCGGCCACCCGACATCCTTGGCTCGCGCTACATCGGCGGCAGATCAACGCCAGCGCGGGGCCCTGCTGCAGGCGCTCCCGCGGACGAATCGTCCTGTCGCACAAGTCAAACGATCGAAAGCAAATAGGTATCAGTCGCTGTGCGCTCTGAACAAGCAGCCCGGGTTGCTGGCCTTCAGTGCCGGTTCACGTCAACCCGGCCGTCGCAGGCTGCGCCGATGCTGGGGCCATCGGCCCTTGTTTCCATAGCATTGGCGCTGTGCCGCGAGTTCCAGACTGGCCCTGAAACCCGCCACGCTATCGCACGAGCATCGCGCGCAAGCCATTGATTAACATGCACAAATAGGTGTGCTGCCAGGCGCACCTCTGGTAGGTCCGTCCCGCCAAAGTATGGACCGACAAAGAAGACATTAGTGCAATCAAATCAACCACTTAGCCCATGGCGCCTGTCCGTCGCCCCCATGATGGACTGGACCGATCGCCATTGCCGGTTCTTCCACCGGCTGATCAGCCGCCAGACGCGGCTCTACACCGAGATGGTGACCACCGGCGCGCTGCTGCATGGCGATGTCGCCCGTCACCTCGATTTCAGCGATGTCGAGCACCCGCTGGCGCTGCAGCTCGGTGGCAGCGAGCCGGCCGACCTGGCGGCCTGCGCGAAGCTGGCGCTGCAGTGGGGCTACGACGAGATCAACCTCAACTGCGGCTGCCCCAGTGAACGGGTGCAGCGCGGTGCGTTCGGCGCCTGCCTGATGGCCGAAGCGCCCTTGGTGGCCGACTGCGTGCGCGCGATGCGCGACGCCGTGGACTTGCCGGTGACGGTGAAGCACCGCATCGGCATCGATCGCGTCGAAAGCTACGACTTCGTGCGTGACTTCGTCGGCACGGTGGCCGAGCGTGGCGGTTGCGAGGTCTTCGTCGTCCACGCGCGCAACGCCTGGCTGCAAGGCCTGAGCCCGAAAGAGAACCGCGACATCCCGCCGCTGCGCTATGGCTTCGTGCAGCGCCTCAAGCAAGACTTCCCGGCGCTGACCATCGTCGTCAACGGCGGTGTCGTCGACGACGCCCAGATCGCCGAGCAGTTGCAGGGCGTCGACGGCGTGATGGTGGGCCGGCAGGCCTATCACCACCCGTGGGCGATGGCGGACTGGGATGCGCGTTTTCTAGGCGCTGGCGCCGCTGCCGCGCCGCAGCGCGAGGCGGTGGAGGCGGCGATGGTCGACTACCTGGCCGGCTTGGCGGCCAGCGGTCAGCACTGGCCGAACGCCTCGCGCCACATGCTGGGCTTGTGGAACGGCACCCCCGGCGCGCGGGTTTGGCGGCGGATCTGGTCGGATCACCGGCTGCGTGCCGATGGCCCCGTCGCCGTGGCGCGAGCGGCCAGCCTGGAGCGCCGGGGCGCTGCCGAGCGGCTGGAGTTTCAGGTCGCTTGATGCGGGTGAATTCACCGCAATGGGCGCCAAACCCGGATTGACCCGCGACCCAAACGACGCCGGCGATTATGCGGCGAGGGTATGGCGGCAGCAGGTCGTGCGGCTGGCACCGTTGAACGATACCAGCCGAGTATCAGCTAGATACTCAGAACTGCAGATAAGTATTGGTTCTGAACAACTCGCGGTGCGGTGTCGGCACGACGGTGATGCGGGTGCGCGACGTGATGATGGCCTTCTGATCCGGCGACCAATTGGCCTTGGCACGCTGGCTCGTTGCCACATGGCGGGTCGGGGCACTGGCACTGAGGCTGGCGTACTTGCCGGCGAGCGCCGCGTTGGCGAAGTAGCGCACGCGGCGCGGTGTCACCTTGGTGCGATGCAGCTTCTCGGCCGCGACCAGTGCTTCGGCGGCGCGCCGAACCTGCTCGGGGGAGTATCCTGTGATCTCGCTGGCGGAAAAGCCAGCCGGATTCTCTGAAGTCCTAAGGAGTGTCGTATGAAGCGTGGTGCTGAGGGGTTTCGTTGTCATGGCCGTAGTATATCACATGTTCGTAATGATGCTACTGTGTCCATATCTCGAAGTAATCTGATGCGATATCAGGTGAAACATCGGGTGGAAATCAAAGCCGTTCTCGCCGGGGCTTGCGATGCAGGTTGACGGCCGGGCGCAGCGGACCCTGTGGGCCGATCCGGGCGGGCTGTCGTTCAGCGTGCTCGACCAGCGCGCGCTGCCGCATTGCTGGCAGACGCTGTCGCTGGCCGACCTGCCCGCTGTCGAAAACGCGATCCGCGACATGGTGGTGCGCGGCGCACCGCTGATCGGCGCCACCGCGGCTTACGGCCTGGCGCTGCAGGCCAACCAGGACACCGACGAGCCGGCCTTGCGCGCCGCGGCCGAGCGCCTGGCCGCCACGCGCCCGAGCGCTGTCAACCTGCGCTGGGCGCTGGAGCGCATGCTGAGCCGCTTGCTGGCTGCCGAGCCGGCCCGCCGCGCCGCGCTGGCCTGGGCGCTGGCGGCCGAGCTGGCCGACGCGGACGTGGCGTGCAAC
>JAUYAJ010000301.1 GCA_030693565.1 Rubrivivax sp. | reverse complement strand
CGCGCGCCAGCGCCGCCGGCCACCGCGTGGTGCCGGTGCCTGGCGCGAGCAGCGTGGTGGCGGCACTCAGCGTTGCCGGCGACACCGGCGGTGCCGGTTTCTGCTTTGCCGGCTTTCTGCCCGCCAAAGGCGGTGAGCGCCGCGACGCGCTGGCCGCGCTGCTGGCCAGCCCGGCCACGCAGGTGCTGTTCGAGGCACCGCACCGCATCGAGGCGCTGCTCAGCGCGCTCGCCGAGGGCGCGCCGCAGCGCCGCGTCACCCTGTGCCGCGAACTGACCAAACAGTTCGAGACCGTGCTGACGCGGCCGGCCGCCGAGTTGCCGGCCTGGCTGGCTGAAGACGCGAACCGCGAGCGCGGCGAGTTTGTGCTCGTGCTGCACGCCATGGCGCCGGTGGCCGCCGCCGAAGGCGCGCTGCCCGAAGCGGCACTGCGCACGCTGACGGTGCTGCTGCGCGAGCTGCCGCTCAAGCAGGCGGTTTCACTGGCAGCCGAGCTCAGCGGCGCGCCGCGCAACGCGCTGTACCAGGCCGCGCTGGCGCTGCGCGACGGCTGAGCAGGCCCTCAGACGCCGGCTTCGGTGGCCGCACGCGGCTGGCCTTGCTGGCGGTCAGTCTGGCGGTCGTGTTTCTGACGCCGGATGTCGCCGCTGGCGTGGTTCTGCATCTGGTGCAGGCGCCGGCGCTCCTGCATGTTGACGCTGCCGTCGGCCTTGGCATGGCCCTCGGCGTGGCCAATGGCGGCTTGCTGGCGCTGCAGGCGCCGCGCCTCGCGCGCCGTCAGCGCGCCGGCGGCCTGCCCTTGTTCGATGCGCTGGGCTTGCTGGGCCTGGCGCTGGTCGACGCGCGGGGTCTCGGCGCCGTCGGCCCAGGTGGCAAAGGCGGCAGCGCCGAGCAGGGCGCTGATCAGGAGTCGGTTCGGCTTCATCGGTGTTCCTTGTGTCAGGGGTTTGCGGATCGCCCTTGTTCAACGCCAGCCGCCGCGAGCGCGCGCACCGGCCGGGGGTGAAGCTGCGGTAAAGAACTGCGAACCCGCGCGCCCGGCATGCCGGGGCCCGACTCCTACAATGCCCCGAGCAGAACGGAAGGCCGACCCGATGATCACCCGCGAACCCACGATCGAACGCCTGGCCATTGCGCAGGCGCTGATGCTTGAACCCTGTGGCCTGGGCGAGGCCGCGATCGCGCGCGCGCTGTCGACGATCGGCCAGCACCGCGTCGACGACGCCGACCTCTACTTCCAGACCACCCGCCACGAAGGCTGGGCGCTCGAAGAAGGCATCGTCAAGAGCGGCAGCTTCAGCATCGACCAAGGCGTGGGCGTGCGCGCGGTGGCCGGCGAGAAGACCGCCTTCGCTTATTCCGACGACCTCACCGAAGCCGCGCTGCTCGACGCCGCACGCACCGTGCGCACCATCGCCGCCGCCGGCCAGAGCCGGCGCGTCAAGGTCGCCAGCAAGCCGCGCGTGGCCGCCAGCCGCGTGCTCTATGCACCCACCGACCCGATCGCTTCGCTCGACAGCACGCGCAAGGTGGCGTTGCTGGAGAAGGTGGAAAAGCTGGCGCGCGCCAAAGACCCGCGCGTCGTCCAGGTGATGGCCGGGCTGGCCGCTGAATACGACGTCGTGCTGGTGGCACGCGCCGACGGCACCCGCGCCGCCGACGTGCGCCCCTTGGTGCGCCTGAGCGTCACCGTGATCGCCGAGCAGAGCGCTGGCGGCGTCGTGCGCCGCGAAGTCGGCTCGGCTGGCGGCGGCGGGCGCTTCGGCCTGGGTTACTTCGACGACGCCGTCATCGAGAGCTATGTCCAGCAAGCCGTGCACGCGGCGCTGACCAACCTGGACAGCCGGCCCGCACCGGCCGGCGAGATGACGGTCGTGCTCGGCCCGGGCTGGCCCGGCGTGCTGCTGCACGAGGCCGTCGGCCATGGGCTCGAAGGCGACTTCAACCGCAAAGGTTCAAGCACCTTCGCCGGCCGCATCGGCCAGCGCGTGGCCGCCAAAGGCGTCACCGTGCTCGACGACGGCACCCTCCCCGACCGCCGCGGCTCGCTCAACATCGACGACGAAGGCAAGGCCTCGCAGCGCAACGTGCTGATCGAGGACGGCATCCTCGTCGGCTACATGCAAGACAGCATGAACGCGCGCCTGATGGGCGTCAAACCCACCGGCAACGGCCGCCGCGAAAGCTATGCCCACCTGCCGATGCCGCGCATGACCAACACCTACATGCTGGCCGGCAGCAAGACCAAGGAAGAGATCATCGGCAGCTTGAAGCGCGGCCTTTACGCCACCAACTTCGGCGGCGGCCAGGTCGACATCACGAGCGGCAAGTTCGTCTTCTCGGCCAGCGAAGCGTATTGGGTCGAGAACGGCCGGGTCCTGTACCCGGTGAAAGGCGCCACGCTGGTTGGCAGCGGCCCCGACGCGATGAACCGCGTCAGCATGATCGGCAACGACTTGCAGCTCGACACCGGCGTGGGCGTGTGCGGCAAGGAAGGCCAGAGCGTGCCAGTGGGCGTGGGCCAGCCGACGCTGCGCATCGAGCGGCTGACGGTCGGCGGCACCGCCTGAAGTGACCCCCCCCCGAAGCGCCTACGGCGCTCCCCCCCAGGGGGGGCGAGCCAGCCACTCGCGAGCGCCTGCGCGCTCGCGAGTGGCTGGCGAGCTTGGGGGAGAAGCCTGCGGCGCTGACGAGGTCAGGCTTGAAGACATCCAGGCCGCTGCGGCGCGGCTGGCCGGCCAGGTGCTGGACACACCTTGTGTCGAGAGCCGCTCGCTGTCGCAGATCACCGGCGCCCACGTCTTCCTGAAGTTCGAGAACCTGCTGTTCACGGCCTCGTTCACGGAGCGCGGCGCGCTCATCACGCTGCTGGCGCTGGCAGGCACCGGCGCGGCCCGCCACGGCGTGATCGCCGCTTCGGCCGGCAACCATGCCCAGGGCGTGGCCCACCATGCGCAGCGCCTGGGTTTGCGCGCCGTCATCGTGATGCCGGTGCTGACGCCGACGGTGAAGGTCGAGCGCACGCTGGGCTTCGGTGCCGAGGTGGTGCTGCACGGCGACAGCTTCGACGCCGCGCGCGAGCACGCGCTGCAGCTCGCTGCCGAGCAAGACCTGGCCTTCGTCCACCCCTTCGACGATCCGCTGGTGATCGCCGGCCAGGGCACGATTGCGCTGGAGATGCTGGCCGCGCAGCCGACGCTGGACACGCTGGTGGTGGCGGTGGGCGGCGGCGGGCTGATCTCGGGCATTGCCACCGCCGTGCGTGCGCTGCGGCCGGAGATCGAAATCATCGGCGTGCAGACGGCGCGATTCCCGGCGATGGTCAACGCCATCAAGGGCACGGCGCACGAACAAGGCACGAGCACGATCGCCGAAGGCATTGCCGTCGGCCGGCCCGGGCTGATCACGCAGCGCATCATCGGCGCGCTGGTCGACGACCTGGTGCTGGTCGACGAAGGCGACATCGAGCAGGCCATCGTGATGCTGCTGGAGATCGAGAAGACGCTGGTCGAAGGCGCCGGTGCCGCCGGGCTGGCCGCGCTGCTGAAGGACCCGGCACGCTACCGCGGCAAGAAGGTGGGCCTGGTGCTGTGCGGCGGCAACATCGACCCGCTGCTGCTGCAAGCCATCATCGGCCGCGGGCTGGTGCGCGCCGGCCGGCTGGCGCGCATCCGCGTCGGTGCGCGCGACGCGCCCGGCGTGCTCGCCCGCATCACCGCCGTCGTC
>JAUYAJ010000294.1 GCA_030693565.1 Rubrivivax sp. | reverse complement strand
CTTCCACTGCGAAGCCACCTTCTCGGCCGTCAGCCCCATGCCGTAGGCAATGCCGACGTTCTCGTCCTTGGCGAAAACCGCCGGGTTGAAGGAGGGCTTGTTGCCGCCCATCGGCACCATGCTCATGCTTTCGGCGCCACCGGCGATCATCACGTCGGCCTCGCCGATGCGGATGCGGTCGGCCGCCATCTGCAGCGCGGTCAGCCCGGAGGCGCAAAAGCGGTTCACCGTCACGCCGCCCACCGAATGCGGCAAGCCGGCCAGCAGCATGGCCACGCGCGCCATGTTCATGCCTTGCTCGCCCTCGGGGAAGGAGCAGCCGATGATGGCGTCCTCGATCGCCGCCGGGTCCAGCGTGGGCACCTGGGCCAGGGCATTCTGCACTGCCGCAACCAGCAGGTCGTCGGGCCGGGTGTTGCGGAAGAAACCGCGGCCCGAGCGCCCGATCGGCGTGCGGGTGGCGGCAACGATGTAGGCGTCCTGAACTTGTTTGCTCATCTCAGTTCCTTACCGGCTTGCCGGTCTGCAGCATGCCCATGATGCGTTCCTGGGTCTTGGGGTGTTCGAGCAGCGCGCAAAAGCGCTCGCGCTCGAGCGTCATCAGGTACTCCTCGCTAACGAGTGAGCCGGCGTCGACGTCACCGCCGCACACCACCTCGGCGATCAAGGTCGAGATGTGGAAGTCGTGCGCGCTGATGAAGCCGCCGTCGCGCATGTTGGCCAGCTGGGCCTGGATGGTGGCGATCGCGTTGCGCCCGGCGACCGCGAACAGCGCCTTGTGCGGCGGCCGCCAGCCGCTCTCGGCCATCGCGCGCGCCTGCTGGGTGGCAACGAACAGCAACTCGTCCTTGTTCGCCACGATGACGTCGCCTTCGACCAGGTAGCCGAACTTGCGGCTCTCGATCGCGCTCGTGCCCACCTTGGCCATGGCGGCGTTGGTGAAGCCGTCCTTGACGAAGCTGAACAAGTCGGCATTGACGCCGCCGCCCAGGTTGGCCGCCGCCGCGCCTTCGGCGGCCCGGCGGGCGATGGCGGCCAGGCCACCGCCACCCGGGATCAAGCCGACGCCGACCTCGACCAGGCCCATGTAGCTTTCCATCGCCGCAACCCGGCGCGCGCTGTGCATCGCCAGTTCGCAGCCGCCGCCCAGCGCCAGCCCGCGGATCGCGCTGACCACCGGCACCTGGGCGTAGCGGATGCGCAGCATCGCGTCCTGCAGCTTCTTCTCTTCGGGCGCAATGCCTTTGGCGCCGAGCTTCATGAACACCGGCAGCAGCGACTCCAGGTTGGCACCGGCCGAGAACACATCGTCGGGTGACCAGATCACCAGGCCTTTGTAGCCGGCCTCAGCAAGCTCGACCGCCTTCAGCAGCCCTTCGGTGACCAGCGGGCTGATCAAGTGCAGCTTGGCGGTGATGCTGGCGATCAGCACCTCGCCGTCCTGGGTCCAGACGCGGACTTCGTCGTTGCGGAACACCTCGGTGCCGCTCTTGAGCGCTTCGTGCGCGGCGCTGCCGAACACGGCGTCGGGGAAGGCCTGGCGGGCATAGACCGCCAGCGTGCTGCGGCCGACGAAGCGTGCATGGGCCGCGCTCCACGACCCTTCGGGCCGGTGCACACCGCCATGGGCCGCCACCGGGCCGTCGAAAACCCAGTCGGGCAGCGGCTCGGCGCACAGCGCCTTGCCGGCCTCGATGTCTTCCTTGACCCAGTTCGCCACCTGCAGCCAACCGGCGGCCTGCCAGAGCTCGAACGGTCCCTGGCCCATGCCAAAGCCCCAGCGCATCGCCAGGTCGACGTCGCGCGCCGAGTCGGCGATGTCCTTCAGGTGCACGGCGCAGTAGTGGAACGAGTTCCGCAAGATGGCCCAGATGAACTGGGCTTGCGGGTTGCTGCTCTCGCGCAGCAGCTTGAGCCGCTCGGTCGGCGCCTTTTTGAGCATGCGGCCGACGATCTCGTCGGCTTTCGCGCCGCCAGGCACGTAGTCCTTCTTCGCCGGGTCCAGGCGCAGGATGTCCTTGCCGACCTTCTTGTAGAAACCGGCGCCGCTCTTTTGCCCCAGCGCGCCGGCCTGCAGCAAGCCGTCCAGCACCGGCGGCGTGGCATAGCTGGCGAAGAAGGGATCGCCTTCCAGGTTGTCCTGCAGCGTCTTGATCACATGGGCCATCGTGTCCAGGCCCACCACGTCGGCAGTGCGGAAGGTGCCCGAGCTGGCGCGGCCCATCTTCTTGCCGGTGAGGTCGTCGACGACGTCGTAGCTGAGGCCGTATTTCTGCGCCTCGTGCATCGTCGCCAGCATGCCGGCGATGCCAACCCGGTTTGCGATGAAGTTCGGCGTGTCCTTGGCACGCACCACGCCTTTGCCCAGCGCGGTGGTGACGAAGGTCTCCAGCTGGTCCAGCACCTCGATCTGGGTCGACGGCGTCGGGATCAGCTCCACCAGATACATGTAGCGCGGCGGGTTGAAGAAGTGGATGCCGCAGAAACGTGGCCGGATCGATTCCGGCAGCGCTTCGCTGAGCTCGGTGATCGACAGCCCCGAGGTGTTGCTGGCGACGATGGCATGCGGCGCCAGCGCCGGCGCGATCTTCTCGTACAGCGCGAGTTTCCAGTCCATGCGCTCGGCGATCGCTTCGATCACCAGGTCGCAGTCCTTCAGCAGGTCGAGGTCGTCCTCGTAGTTGGCCTGCTGGATCAGCGCGGCGTCTTCGGCCACGCCCAGCGGCGCGGGCTTGAGCTTCTTCAGGCCGTCGACGGCCTTGGTGACGATGGCGGACTTCGGGCCGGTCTTGGCGGGCAGGTCGAACAAGACGACGGGCACTTTGACGTTGACCAGATGGGCGGCAATCTGCGCGCCCATCACGCCAGCGCCGAGCACGGCCACCTTGCGCACGGGGAATCGGTTCACTGTGAAGCTCCTGTTCGGGTTATCTGCAGCATCCGCCCGCGCCGGCGCGAATGCAAGGGCGCCGGCGTGCGGCGCGGTGTCATGACGCGCTCAAAACAAGGCTTCGTCCATCGCCATCAGTGGCGCCAGGCCACTGCGCGCGGTGCGGATCAGGCCGGCGGTCTCGGGCAGCAGCCGGGCGAAGTAGAAACGCGCAGTGTGCAGCTTGGCGGTGTAGAACGGGTCGCCCGAATCCTTTTTCGCCAGCGCCA
>JAUYAJ010000293.1 GCA_030693565.1 Rubrivivax sp. | reverse complement strand
TGTTGGAGTTCCTCAAGACGCTGTGACTATGCGCAGAACCCGGCTGCCGACTCCAGCACCATCACGAGGAAGAATCGGCGCCCGGCCAGCACAAGCTGTTCATAACTGGGACCTGTGCATAACGGCCATGAGCAGACCACCACGACCTCGCTGCAAAGCGGGCGCTCGCGGGCCCGGCCAGCGCGGTGTGTTGGAATCCATGGACTCCCCACGAGTGGTTTGCCGCCATGGACGCGCTGCGCATCGCCAACGCCCGGATTCTGCCGTCACTCCGGCGCGTGCTGGTCGACGGACGGCCGGTGGCGTTGGGCGCGCGCGCCTTCGACCTGCTGATGTGCCTGGTCGATCGGCGCGACCGCGTGGTGCCCAAGGACGAGTTGTTGGCCGTTGTCTGGCAGGGCACCGTGGTCGAGGAGACCAACCTCACGGTACACATCGCGGCGCTGCGCAAGGTGCTGGGTGCGCAAGCCATCAGCACCGTTCCGGGCGTCGGCTATCGCTTCACCGCCGACGTCGTATCTGAAGCGTCGACCCGGCCGGCCGCCGAACCCGACGCCAGCGCGGAATTGCGCGCCGCGCCCTTGCCGCCGCCCGCGGATGTGCCGTCGCTGGCGGTGTTGCCGTTCGCCAACCTGAGCGGCGACCCCGGCCAGGACTGCTTCGTCGACGGCGTGGTCGACAGCCTCACGGAAGCGCTGTCGCGGGTGCGGCGCTTCTTCGTCGTCGCGCGCAGCTCCAGTTTCACGTTCAAGGGCCGCGTCGTCGATGTGCCGACGGTGGGCCGCGCGCTCGGCGTGCAGTACGTCGTCGAAGGCAGTTTTCGCGAAGCCGGCGGGCGCCTGCGCGTCGGCGTGCAGTTGGTCGAGACCGGCGCCGGCCTGCAGATCTGGAGCGGGCGCTTCGAGGGTGTACGCGAAGACGTGTTCACCTTGCAGGACGACATCAGCGCCCAAGTGGCGGCGGCCATCGAGCCGAAGCTGGCACGTGCCGAGGTCGATCGCGTGCGCCGCAAGCCGACCGAGAACCTGCGCGCCTACGAGCTGTGCCTGCAGGCGCTGCCGATCGTGTACGGCGCCGGCCCGGCCGCGCAGTTCGAGCGCGCGATCGGCTTGCTGCGCCGAGCGCTCGAAGCCGACCCCGGCTACGCCTACGCCAAGGCCTTGTCGGCTTGGGCACACACCGCCGGCTTCGCGAACGGCGCGCTGCCCTGGCGTCGTGCGATCGAAGGGCTGCCGCATGCTCGAGAGGCCAGCATCGAGCACCACGACGACCCGACGACGCTGGCCTTCGCCGGCATCACACTCGGCTACCTGGGCCGCGAGCACGAGGCCGCGCTGCACGCGATCGAGCTGGCGCTGGCGTTGAACCCGAACTCGGTCACCGCGCTGCGTTCGGCGGGCTGGCAGTATGGCTACGTGGGCCAATCCGACACGGCGATCGCCTTCCTGCAGCGCGCAATGCAGCTCAACCCGCTCGACTCCGAGATCGGCTACGTGCACGCCGGCATGGCGTGGGCGCACCTGATGGCCGGGCGGGCAGAAGCAGCCGTGGTCGAAGCGCGGCGTTCGCTGCTCGACCTGCCGACCTACCTGCCCGGCCAGTGGGCGTTGCTGCACGCGCTGTGCCGGGCGGGCGCGCGCGACGAGGCCCAGCGTCTGGCCCAGGCGCTGTTGACACGCATGCCCGGGCTGACGATCGCGAGGTATCGGCGCAGCCTGCCGTATGCCGACGCCTCGTTCGTGGCGCGCTGCGCCGAAGACTTGTCGGTTCTCGGCATTTCAGCCTGAGGCCGGTTCGCCCGGATCAGGCGACGCAGCGCGTGCAGCCCGCCCAGTGCGGCTCGCGCAGCTGCGTCTTCAGCACCTTGCCTGCGCCAGACACGGGCAACGCGGCGACGAACTCGACGCTCCTGGGGCACTTGTAGCCGCCGATCAGCGTCTTGCAGTGGGTGCGGATGGCGTCGGCGTCGGCCTGTGCCCCGGGTTTGAGTTGCACCAGCGCGTGCACGCGCTCGCCCCAGTCGTCGTCGGGCACGCCGATCACGGCGCAGGCGGCCACCGCGGGGTGCCTGGCGACGGCCTGCTCGACCTCGACCGAGTACACGTTCTCGCCGCCGGTGACGATCATGTCCTTGATGCGGTCGACGATGGTGAGGAAGCCTTCTTCGTCGAGCCGCCCCGCATCGCCGGTGTGCATCCAGCCCTGGTTGGGCGCGCGCTGCAGCGCCTTCGCAGTCTCGTCGGGCTTGCCCCAGTAGCCCAGCATCACGCCGGGGCTTTGCACGATGACCTCGCCCACCACGCCGGGCGGCAGCGGGCGGCCCTCGGGGTCGACCACGCGCAGGTCCACGCCCAGCACCGCCTGGCCGGCCGATACTGTCTTGCCGCGCGCGCGGCCCTCGGGCCCGTGCAGTTCCGGGCCCAGCTGCGTGGCGACCGGCGCGAGCTCGGTCATGCCATAGACCTGCGCAAACTCCACCTGGGGCAGGCGCAAGGCGGCACGCTCAAGCAAGGCGTCGCTGATCGGCGAGCCGCCGTACCCGATGCGGCGCAGCGTGGCGAGGTCGAAGCCGGCGCACTGCGGGTGGTCCACCAGCAGCTGGATCATCGTCGGCACCATGACCGTCGTGGCGATGCGTTCACGCTCCAGGGCCTGCAACGCAGCCAGCGGCTCGAAGGCCGGCATCGTGACGTGCGTGCCACCCACGGCCCACAGCGTGTTGAGCAAAGCGACTCCCGCCATGTGGAACAGCGGCGCGACGTGCAGCCCCACCTCGCGGTCGCGCGCCACGCCCTGTGCCGCAAACACCAACGCGTTGTAGACGAGGGCGTCATGCGACAGCATGACGCCCTTGGGGAACCCGGTCGTGCCCCCGGTGTAGAAGACGCCGGCGAGGTCGCGGCCGCCCAGGGTTGCATCCGCCACGGGTTGCGTGGCGGTGATGAGCGCCTCGTACGACAACAGTCCCGGTGGCGTGGCCGCGTTGCCCACATGGACCAGCGTACGCAGCGAAGCGCAGCGCTCGCGCAGTTCGGGGAGCATGTGCAGGAAGGGGTCGTCGACCAGCAGCACGCGCGTGTCGCAGTCGGCGAGCGAGTGGGCGATCTCGGCAGTGCTCCAGCGCGTATTGACGGGGTTGATCGCCGCCCCGGCCCAGGGCACGGCCAGGTAGGTCTCGATGTAGCGGTCGCTGTTCAGCGACAGGATGCCGACGCGGTCATCGGCCTGCACACCCAGCCCGTGCAGTGCTCCGGCCAGGCGCGCGACCCGCTGCGCCACCTGGGCGAATGTGCGGCGGCGCCCGCCGCAGACGGTGGCCAAGGCCCCGGGCCGGGCCGCTGCGGCTCGCTTCAGTGCCTGCGTGATCTGCATCGTGTCCTCCCGAATTCCAACGGCGAACACGGGTGCATCGCCGTGCCGCCACTGTGGCGGCGACAGCGCAGGCCCGTCCCTAAGAAATCCGAAGCGACGCGAATCGTTGCGAAGTGCGCTGCGATGCACGGGGACGACCGCTTAGGCCATCTGCCGATGTCCGGAACGGGTCGGTACTGCTAGTTCGGGCTGCAGGGAAGCGGTCGCCTGGGACTCGTGGGTCGCCTTCGGCGAGTTCTACGGCTGCAGTATCCCGTACAGCGGCCATTCGAGCCGCCGCCGCTTGCCGGGCCCGATGACTGCTTGATGGCGCTTACCGTGCGTACGCCCGACGGCAACGACCGGCAGCAACTGCATTGCAGCCCCTCAAGCCGGCGCGACGAAGAACAGCAAAGGGTCCGAACCGAACCCACGCAAAGCACCCCCGCCTAAATCCGACCGCCGCCCTCGCGCGCCAAGCAAGAGGCCGGCCGATCACACACCCAGCCGGTCGCGCAGTTCGTACCAGACCGCGCCCAGCGCGGTGAAGGGCACGCGCAGCAGCCGCCCGCCGGGGAAGGGCAGGTGCGGCAGCCGGGCGAAGGCGTCGAAGCGCTCGGCCTGGCCGCGGATGGCCTCGCCGAGCACGCGGCCGATCAGGTGCGTGTAGGTCACGCCATGGCCCGAGCAGCCCTGCGAGTAGTAGATGTTGTCGGCCAGCCGCCCCACCTGCGGCAGGCGCGACAGCGTGAGCAGGAAATTGCCGGTCCAGCCGAACTCGATCTTCACGCCAGCCAGCTGCGGAAAGGTCTTCAGCATGTTGGGCCGCACCAGCGCCTCCACGCGCGCCGGGTCGCGCGCGCCGTAGGTCACGCCGCCGCCGTAGATCAGCCGCTGGTCGGCCGAGAGGCGGAAGTAGTCGAGCAGGAAGTTGTTGTCTTCGACGCAGTGGTCGCCGGGCAGCAGGTCGGCAGCGCGATCGCCCAGCGGTTCGGTGGCGACGACCTGGGTGCCGCAGGGCATGGTCTTGGCCGCCAGCACCGGCTCGAGCTGGCCGATGTAGGCGTTGCAGGCGACGACGACGAAGCGCGCGCGCACGCTGCCCTGCGCCGTGTGCACCGTGGCCGGGTCGCCGCGGGCTATGCGCACCGCCGTGCTGCCTTCGTGGATACGGCCGCCCAGGCTCTCCAGCGCCGCCGCCTCGCCCAGCGCCAGGTTCAGCGGGTGGAAGTGGCCGCCGGTGGGGTCGACCAGCACGGCGCTGTAGCGCTCGCTGCCGACGATGGAACGCACGCCGCCGGGCGTGTCCAGCAGCTGCAGCCCGGGGTGGCCCCAGCGCTCCCACAGGGTCTTGTGGTGCACCAGGCCGGGCACCTTGTTCGGCTTGATGGCGGCGTAGACGCCGCCGTCCTTGAGGTCGCAGGCTATGCCGTACTTGGCGACGCGTTCGCGGATCACCGCCGCGCCCTCGAACATCATCTTCGCCAGCGGCTCGGCTGCGGCGCGGCCATGCTGGCGTTCGATGACGTCGATGTCACGCGAGTAGCTGTGCACGATCTGGCCGCCGTTGCGGCCCGAGGCGCCCCAGCCCACCTGGGCGGCTTCCAGCACCACCACGCGCAGCCCGGCCTCGGCCAGCGCGATGCCGGTGGACAGCCCGGTGTAGCCGGCGCCGACGATGCAGACATCGGCTTCGTGCGCACCGGCCAGCGGCGGCCGCGCCGGCGCGGCGTGGGCCGAGTGCGCGTAGTACGAGGGGGCGTGGGCGGTCAGGGTCATGGCATGCGGGGCAGCAGCGGGGACCGGGCGTCCGCGGCTGGCAAGCTTAGCCGCTTCGAGCGCCCCGCCCGCAGCAGGTGCCCGGGCTCGGGCGCGCAGTGCTTGAAGTGCACGCACTGGCCGGTGAAGGGGCCGACCCATGCTGCTCGCCCTTGCGGGTGTCGACCGGCAGCGCCTCTCAGCTGCGGCCGTTCAAGTGCCGGCGCCCGCGGCCGATTGTGATCCATGGACAGACTGTTGCTTGGCCGCGCCGAAGACGCCGTGGCGCCTACGGGGGCGGCCCTTGACCTGCGGCTGTCGGAGTTCGTGGGTGCGCTCAGCCATGCGCTGGAC
>JAUYAJ010000291.1 GCA_030693565.1 Rubrivivax sp. | reverse complement strand
TCGCCACGTTGTCGAGCGCGCTGAACTCGGGCAGCAGGTGGTGGAACTGGTAGACGAAGCCGAGATGGCGGTTGCGCCAGCGGCCTTGTTCGGCGGCGTCCAGCGTCGTCAGGTCGCGGCCCATCAGTTCGACGCTGCCCGAGGTCGGCGCGTCGAGCCCGCCCAGCAGGTGCAGCAGCGTGCTCTTGCCCGAACCCGAGGCGCCCACGATGGCCAGCGTCTCGCCGGCGCTCACCGACAGGCTGACGCCGCGCAGCACGGTGAGGTCGATCGCGCCCGCGCCCTGGCCTTCGTGAAAGCGTTTGTGCAGGTCACGCGCCTGCAGCACCAGGTCACTCATAGCGCAGCGCCTCGGCCGGGTTGACGCGGCTGGCGCGCCAGCTCGGGTAGAGCGTGGCGGCAAACGACAGCGCCAGCGAGATCAGCACGATGGGCACGATGTCGCTGGCCAGTGGCTGGCTCGGCATGCGGCTGATGACGTAGATGCTGCCCGGCAGGAAGGCCACACCGAGCGCGCGTTCGATGGCCGGCACGATGACGTCGATGTTGAGCGCCACCGCCAGCCCCAGCGAGACGCCCGCCAGCGTGCCGATGATGCCGGCCGCCGCGCCCTGGACGATGAAGATGCCCATCACCGAACGCGGGCTGGCGCCCAGCGTGCGCAGGATGGCGATGTCGGCGCGCTTGTCGGTCACCGTCATCACCAGCGTCGACACCAGGTTGAAGGCGGCGACGGCAACGATCAGCGTCAGGATGATGAACATCAGCCGCTTTTCGATCTGCACGGCGTCGAACCAGTGGCGGTTGGTGCGTGTCCAGTCGCGCACGATGACCGCCGAGCCCAGCTCGACCGCCAGCTGACCGGCGGCGCCACGCGCCAGCTGCACATCGCTGAGCCGCAGTTGCACGCCGGTCGGCCCTTCGAGGCGGAACAGCCGCGCCGCGTCGTCGATGTGCACCAGCGCCAGCGCGCTGTCGTACTCGAAATGGCCGGCGTCGAAGGTGCCGCTGAGCGTGAACTGCTTGAGCCGCGGCACCACCCCGGCCGGGGTGACCTGGCCGCTGGGGGCGACGATGGTCACCTTGTCACCCACCTGGGCGCTCAGCATGCGCGCCAGCTCGCTGCCGAGCACGATGTTCCACTGGCCGGGCTGCAGCGTGGCCAGCGTGGTGTCGCGCAGCCGGCGCGCCAGGTCGGTGACCTGGGCTTCGGCGGCCGGCTCGATGCCGCGCACGACAGCGCCGCGCAACTCGTCGCCGCGGCCCACCAGCGCCTGTGCGGCCACGAATGGCGCGGCGGCCACGACCAGCGGGTTGCGCTGCGCCGCGCTGGCCGTGGCCTGCCAGTCGGGCAAGGCGCCGCCGGCGGCGTCGAAGACCTCGATGTGGGCGATGACGCTGAGCATGCGGTCGCGCACCTCGGACTGGAAGCCGTTCATCACGCTGAGCACGATGATCAGCGCCGCCACCCCGAGCGCGATGCCGAGCATCGAGATCCCCGAGATGAAGGAGATGAAGCCGTTGCGCCGGCCGCTGCGCCCGGCGCGCGTGTAGCGCCAGCCGATCTGCCATTCATAAGGGATGTTCATGTGGTGGCGATCGTAACGGAGTGCGCCAGCGTGACTTTGGTCGCGGACTCGTCCCAGGGTTGTCCCGCCACCCCCGGGGACGGGTGGATGACGGCCGGGTGCTCGGGTGCAGAGAATCTGCACACCAAAAACGATCACAAGGACAAGTCGATGGGAACCTCTACCTGGACGGCGAGCCGCTGCGTTGCCGCAGCCGTGCTCTTGTGCACACTGTCGGCGGCGCAGGCGGCCACGGTGGCGATCTCCAACGCTGCGTTCGCAGCAACCTACGTGCGCGACTGCCGCAGCAGCCCGCTCGTCACCAACCCTGACCGCTGCGAAGCCAGTCCGCTGCCGACAGCGTTCGACAACACGATGCGCGACACGCAGGAGATGATGGTCCTGGGCGGCACCGTCGCCAGTGTGCAGACCAGTCTGCCGCATGGCATCGTCGCTGGCGAAGCCAGCCGTTCTTACATCGACGCCACGGGCGCAGCGGGGGAGCTGGTTCTTCGCCAAGGTGCGTTCAGTCGCAGCTACTCGCGAGTGTCCGGGCACTCGCTGGGCCTGCAGAGCTTCGGCTACAGCGGAGCCGATGAATCGCGAACGATCCAGAACGTGCTCACCTTCGACGCCAACGTGATACCCAACGCCGTCCTGCGCACACCTGGCGCCGGCGGCAACTGGCTGGCGCCGGTGGTCTACATGCGTACCCGGGTGTCGGTGTTCTCCTTGCTGGTCGACAGTTTCGACTACGACCCCTTGATCCCCATCGAAGTGCAGAACATCGGCTTCAAGGCGCAGGCGGCGGCCGCGTTCGGCTACCGTCTGGAGGGCGAAATCAACACCTATGAGGGCATCGTCGCGTCGGGTCACACGACGCAACTGGACTTCAACGTCGAAGCTGGTCGCTACTACTTCGTCGAGTCCTATCTTGGACTGTGGGCGCGCTTTGGCGGCACGCTCGACTCCACGCACACCTTCAGGTCGACGCTGGGTGCCATCAACGACAGCGGCAGTTTCGTCGCCGATCAGGGCGCCAGTTTCACGGCGGCCGCGCCACTGGCTGAGCCACTGCGCCTGGTGGCCAGCCTCACCGTGCCCGAGCCCAGCACACTGGCTGTGGCCGCTCTCGGCCTGGCGCTGATGGGCGTGGCTGGCCGCCGTCGCCGCGGCTGAAGCCGTCGGGCCGGGATAATCCCGGCCCATGCATGTTCTGATTCCGTTTGCCGCGCCGCTCTCCGCAGCCGGCCGGCAAAGCGTTGAAGCCTTGCGGCTGCCCAACCTGGCCTCGTTGTTCGCCCAAGCCGCCGAGCCCAGCATCGACGCTGGCGACGCGCTCAGCTTCAGCCCGCCGCATGAACGTGCGCTGGCGCGTGAGTTCGGCTGGGCCGGTGCCGACGGCTGTCTGCCTTTTGCCGCCCACCTGGCGGCGGCCGACGGCCGCGACACCGGCGCCCTCGACTGGGGGCTGCTGACGCCCAGCCACTGGCATGTCGGCAGCGACCAGGTGGCGCTGACCGACCCGCAGGCGCTCGAACTCGACGAGGCCAGTTCGCGCAGCTTGCTCGACGCCGTCAAGGACTTGTTCGAGAGCGAAGGCTTCGTGCTCGTCTACGGCGCGCCGCTGCGCTGGTACCTGGCGCATGAGTCGCTGGCCGGCCGCCGCAGCGCCTCGCCCGACCGCGTGATCGGCCGCAACGTCGACGCCTGGATGACCCCCGGCGCTGACGCCCGCCTGCTGCGCCGCCTGCAGAGCGAAGCGCAGATGCGCTGGTACGGCCATGGCTTGAACGACGAGCGCGAGGCGCGCGGCCTGCCGGTGGTCAATTCCTTCTGGCTCAGTGGCTGCGGCCGGCGCCAGCCGGCAGCGCCGGCGGCCGATCTGCGGATCGACGAGCGGCTGCGCCGCCCAGCGCTGGCCGAGGACTGGACCGCCTGGGCGGCGGCCTGGCAGGCGCTGGAC
>JAUYAJ010000287.1 GCA_030693565.1 Rubrivivax sp. | reverse complement strand
AGCCACCGCAGCGCGCGGCGGCGCGATGGCGCCGGCCGGTGCGCCGGGCCGGGCACGCTGCACGGCCAGCCAGAGGTCGGCCACGGTGTCGGCGCGCTGCAGGCTGTCTTCGGGCAGCGCGACGGCGAACGCGCGCTCGATGCGCAGCAGCAATTCCATCCGCGCCAGGCTGTCGAGCCCGAGGTCGCGGTCGAGCACGCTGGCCGGCGTCACCGCTGGCAGGCCGGGCGCGCCAGCATGCAACTCGGCCAGCAAGGCAGCCACGAGTTCGATCAGCGCGGCTACGGTGGGCGCCGCGGGCGATGGGGTTGTCGGCGCTGAATCAGACTCCACGGCACTCCCGGGACCAGGCTGCAATGCCCAAGCCCCAGGGTCAGGCCCGAGTAGACCCCGGGGGCTGATTCAGATCAAGCGCGGCGCGCGCGCTTGAGGGGCTCTAACGCCCGAGCCCGTACCAGCCGAATCCCAGCGTCCACGCCGTCGGCGTGCCGGCGCCGGCTTCACGGCCAGCCGTCAGGTCGAGGCCGAACTTGTCTTTCATCACCCACCAGCGTGCACCGGCGGTGTTGACGGTGCCGCCGAAGCTGGCGCGGCGGTCGTTGGCCTGGCTTTCGCCGAAGATGAGCACGCGCTCACTCGGTGCCCAGCTGACCGCCACGTTCAGCAAGGTGGCGTTGGCGCCGCCGCCACGCTGGCGCACCGGGCCCAGGTTGGCGTGCACGGCCCAGTCGGCGTTCGGTGTCCACGACACCAGCGCCAGGGCCAAGCTTTGGCTGCTGTGCCAGCCCGCGCCCGCCGGCCGCTCGTAGCCGCTGCCCAGCTTGAGGCCGAGGTCGACCGTGCCCAGGCGCGTCTGGCTGCGCCAGGCCTCGGGAACCCACTTGAAGGCCAGTCCGCCGCTCGAGTGCGTGGGATGGCGCGGTCGGCGCACGGTGTAGTCAACGCCCAGTTCCATGCCCGAGGCCACGCCGCAGGCCGGCGCCAGCACGAGCATGCGGTCGGCGCCGGAGCGCTCAAACCAGCTTTCGAGCTGGCAGCGTCCGCTGTCGGCGGTGGCGGCGTCGTCGGTGGCCAGCGGCCGCCCGGCGCTGGCCTGGCCGGCCAGCGTCAGCAGTGACAGGGTGATCGCGGAAAGTCCAAGCTTCTTCATCATTCGCTCCAGGCTCAGCCGGGTTATCGGCAACCCCGGTCGAGATCGTGAGCCGCGTCAACCCTCGATGATGTCGTGGCTGGTGACGATCTCGGCTGTCTTGGCCAGCATCGCGCTGGCCGAGCAGTAGCGCTCGTGCGACAACTCGATCGCCCGGGCCACCGCCGCCGGCGGCAAGGCGCGGCCGGTGACGATGAAGTGCATCTGGATGCGCGTGAACACCTTGGGGTCGGTGCTGGCGCGCTCGGCGCTGAGCTTGACGCGGCAGCCGTGCACGGCGTGGCGGCCACGCTGCAGGATCAGCACGACGTCATAGGCGGCGCAGCCGCCGGTGCCGGCGAGCACGGTTTCCATCGGCCGCGGTGCCAGGTCGCGGCCACCGCCGTCGGGCGCGCCGTCCATCGTCAGCAGGTGGCCGCTCCCGGTTTCGGCGACAAATCCCATGCCCGTGGCGGGCATCCAGTCAATCGTGCATTCCATGGTGCGCAAATCCTCGTTTCAAATTAGCGTGGCCGCAGCCCCGGGGTTTTGGGGTCAAGCCCCTAGAAAATTCGTCAGTTTGCATATTGCAGTGCAGCATGCGAGTGCTAAACTGCGCTGCATGGGTGGCCGTCGACGCCGGTCCGGCCACCCGCCGATTGTCTCCTCCACCTCCTTCATTGGTGGACTTCGCCCGGAGCCGCAAGGCTCCGGGCATTTTTCTGGGCGGCTGACGGCCATGGCACTGCCGTATGATCCGCGGCCCCCGCTGCCCCAGGACACAAGCCCGCGATGACCACCGGTGCCCCCCGCCCGCTTTCGGCCCCGGCGCCGCGCCTGCCCTCACCCCAGGGCGAGCGCATCGCCGCCGCCTACCTGAAGAAGATCCTCACCGCCCGGGTCTACGACGTTGCCAGCGAATCGGCGCTGGAGCCGGCGCGCCAGCTGTCGAGCCGCCTGGGCACGCCGGTGCTGCTCAAGCGTGAGGACCAGCAGTCGGTGTTCAGCTTCAAGCTGCGCGGCGCCTACAACAAGATGGCCCAGCTGGACCCGGCAGAGCGCGCCCGCGGCGTCATCTGCGCCTCGGCCGGCAACCATGCCCAGGGCGTGGCACTGGCAGCGCGCAAGCTTGGCTGCAAGGCCTTGATCGTGATGCCGGTGACGACGCCGCAGGTCAAGATCGACGCCGTGCAGGCGCTCGGCGGCAAGGTGGTGCTGCATGGCGACAGCTACTCCGACGCCTACGCCCATGCGCTGACCCAGCAGCAGGCCAATGGCTTGTGCTTCGTCCACCCCTTCGACGACCCCGCGGTCATTGCCGGCCAGGGCACGGTGGCGATGGAAATCCTGCGCCAGTACCAGGGCGAGATCCACGCGGTTTTTGTCGCCATCGGCGGCGGCGGGCTGATCTCGGGCGTGGCCGCCTACATCAAGGCGCTGCGGCCGGAGATCCGCGTCATCGGTGTGCAGACTGCCGACTCCGACGCCATGCTGCGCTCGGTGCGCGCCGGCAAGCGCGTGCTGCTGGCCGATGTCGGGCTGTTCTCCGACGGCACCGCGGTCAAGCAGGTCGGTGCCGAGACCTTCCGCGTGACGCGGGCACTGGTCGACGACATCATCACTGTCGACACCGACGCCGTCTGCGCCGCCATCAAGGACGTCTTCCAGGACACCCGCAGCGTGCTCGAGCCGGCCGGTGCGCTGGCGGTGGCCGGGCTCAAGCAATACGCCGAAACCCACCGGCTGAAGGCGCAGACGCTGGTGGCCGTCACCGGCGGGGCCAACATGAACTTCGACCGCCTGCGCTTCGTCGCCGAGCGCGCCGAGTTCGGCGAGAAGCGCGAGGCCTTGTTCGCCGTCACCATCCCCGAAGAGCGCGGCTCGTTCAAGCGCTTTTGCGAGCTGCTCGGCCCGCGCTCGGGGACCGAGTTCAACTACCGCATCTCCGACCCCGCGGTCGCCCATGTCTTCGTCGGCCTGGCGATCAGCCGCGCTGGCGAAGCCGCGCGCATCGAGCGCCTGTTCGCCAAGCATGGTTTTGCCACCGTCGACCTCAGCGACGACGAGCTGGCCAAGGAGCATGTGCGCCACATGGTCGGTGGGCGCAGCGAGCTGAGCCGCGACGAGCGCCTGTTCCGCTTCGTCTTTCCCGAGCGACCGGGGGCGCTGATGCGCTTTCTGGCCGCGCTGCACCCGGGCTGGAACATCAGCCTCTTCCACTACCGCAACCAGGGCGCCGACTACGGCCGCATCCTGGTCGGCATCCAGGTGCCGGCCAGCGACGACGACGAGTTGCGCGAGTTCCTGCGCACGCTGGCCTACCCCTGCATCGAAGAGACGGGCAATCCCGTCTATCGCTTGTTCCTCGGCTAGCCGGGGTCGATACACTCGGCGGCCATGGTGACCAACCGCTCGCTCGTCGCGCCGACCTCGAATTCGCTGCTGGAACGCGCGCTGCGCGAAAAGCTGCAGCGCCGCCACGAAGCCGGCGGCAGCCTGGGTGAGCTGGAGCCGCTGGCGGTGCGGCTGGGCTTGATGCAGAACACCCTCAAGCCGCGCTTTCGCGACCCTCAGCTGCTGATCTTTGCCGCCGACCACGGCATGGCGGTCGACGGCATCGTCGGTCCGCAGAACCGCCAGACCCAGGAGCTGGTGCAGCAGTTGCTGGGCAACCAGCTGCCGGTGACGGTGTTCGCGCGCAGCCAGCAGCTGGAGATGACGGTGATCGACTGCGGCGTCGCCGAGAACCTGCCCGCGCACGACCACCTGATGATGCGCAAGATCGCCCATGGCACGCGCAACGCCCGCGTCGCCCAGGCGATGAGCATCGAGCAAGCCCATGCCGGCATGCGCGCGGGCATGGAGATCGGCGACAAGCTGCGTGGCAACGTGACGATCTGCGCCGGCATCGGCGTTGGCGCCTACGCCAGCGCGGCGCTGGTGCTGTCGCGGCTGACCGACAGCCCGGTGCGCGACCTCATCATGGCCGGCCCGCAAATGAGCAGCGACGAACTCGCCCACCTGCTGCTGATCGCCCAGGGTGCCCAGAGCCGGCACCGCGAAGTCACCGACCCGGTCGAGGTGCTGGCCGCCTTCGGCGGTTTCGAGATCGCGGTGATGGTCGGCGTGATGCTGATGGCCGCCAGCAAGCGCCACCTGTTGATGATCGACGGCATGCCGGCTTGCGCGGCGCTGATGTTGGCCGCCCGCATCGCCCAGCCGGTCACCGACTACACCGTGTTCTGCCGCAGCCACAGCCACCGCGGCATCGATCAGGCGCTGAACCTGTTCCAGGCCTCGGCGCTGCTGGAGCTGGGCATGGAAAGCACCGACGGCACCGGCGCCACGCTGGCCTGGCCGCTGGTGCGCTGCGCCGCCGCGCTGCTGACCGAAGTGGCCGACGGCGAAGACCCGGGGCCGTCGCGACCCACCCCCTTGCCGGCCGCCGCCAGCTCGGCCGCCGAAGCGCCCTTCGAGCCTCAGCGCTGGTAGTCCAGCGCCAGCCGCTGCTGCAGCGAGCGCGCCACCCGCATGGCTTCGCGCAGCAGCCTCTGGTCGATGGTGTCGAGTCGATCGACATCGATGCGGTTGGGGTTGCCCACCGGCCCGCCTTCAACCACCTGAACGCGCAGCCGCAGCATCTGCACGACCTCGAAGGCGTTGACCCAGCCCGCCGCCTCGGTGTCACTGGCGTGCAGCCCCGCTGCCACGGCGAGGAAGCGGCCGCGGGTCGAGGTCTGGTCGACGCCCTGGGCCAGCGCGTACAGGCGCGCGCTGTCGACGAAGATCATCGCGCCGCGCAGCTTGAGGTCGATCCAGTGGCCGCCGCCTTCGGCCACGGTGTCGAGCGCGCCGCGCCAGTTCAGCGCCGGCCGGTTGCTCAGGGCGTTGTCGGCCATCTGCTTCATGAAGCGCGGCAGTTCGGCGGCGCGCCGGGTCACGAAGGCCCGCATCGGCGCGGCCAGCGCCAACTGGCCGACCAGCGGCCGAAAGTCGAAGTAGATGCTGGCGTTGAGCATGTCTTCGGGCGTGCCACGCTCCATCCAGTGGTCGAAGCGGGCGATCCACTCGTCGGTGGTCAGGCAGCACAGCGGGTTGCTGGCCATCACATTGCCCCGGCACAGCGGGTAGCCGCAGTCGTCGAGCGTCTGGTTGACCTCGCGCGCCATCGCCAGCCAGGCCGGGCGGTCGGCGTCCGGGTTCGCGCTCTCGAAGACCAGGCCGTTGTCCTGGTCGGTGGAGATGGTCTGCTCGTCACGCCCTTCCGAGCCCAGCGCCAGCCAGCAGGCACGCCGCAAGTCCAGCCCATGCGCGGCCGCCACCAGCGTCACCAGGCGCTGGGCCAGCAAGTCGTTGAGGTGGCTGATCAGCTGCGTCAGCGCGCGCGCCGACAAGCCTTGCGCCATCAGCTGGCGCGCAAACTGGCGGATCTCGGCGGCCGCGGCCACCAGCGCGGCGCTGTCGGCAGCGCTGCGGATCGCGCTGCCAACCTGGCGCAGCGAGCGCCGCTGGAGCGCGAACAAGTCGCGTTCGGAGACCAGGCTGACGACACGGCCATGCTCGGTCAGCGGCACATGTCGAATGCCGTGGCGCGACATCAGCAGCACCGCGTCCTGGGCGCTGGCAGCGATGTCCAGGCAGTGCACCGGGGCCGACATCAGCTCGCGCAGCGCAGTGCCAGGCGGCGGCCGGCGCAGCGCCACCCGCTCGAGAACGTCGTGGCGGGTCAGGATGCCCACGGCCCGGCCGTCGGCATCGAGTACCAGCACCGAGCCGACGCCGCGCTCGTGCATCAGCGTCAAGGCCTCGTGCAGCGGGGTGTCGGCGTCGCAAGCCACCGGCGCCTTGCGCGCCAGGCTGGCCAGCGGCGCTTCCAGCGACTGCTCGTCGAGCGCGCGCGCCGCCTGCACCGCCTGCAAGGCGCGGTTCGACCACGCCAGCAGCTGCGCCAGCTGGCGGTGCAGGTGGTCGGCCCAGACCGCGCTGCGCGCCGCCAGCGCATGCACGCTGTCGGCGTCGATTTCAAGCAGTTCGCAGTCTTCCAGCGCCTCGTAGCTTGAGCTGACGGCACGCCCGGCCATCAGCGCCGCCAGCGGAAACAGCTCGCCGGCTTCGATCTGGAAGTCGTAGGCACCCGCCGCCTGGCGGTCCAGGCCACTGCGGCCGCCGACGACGCCGCGGCGCAGCAGCCAGAGCTGGCGCACCGGGCCGTCGGCGGGCGCGGCCAGCTGGCTGCCCGCTTGACGCTGCAGCGGCCGGGCCTCCGCGGCGAAGCGCTCGACATCGGCCAGTGCCATCTGGGCAAACGGCGGCTGCTGCCGCAGTTCGATCACCAGGGCGGTCAGATCAGCGGCAGGGCGGTTCATGGTCGGGCGCGAGCGGGTGGCAGGCGGCGGCAGTGCCTCAGCGGGTTTGCGGGCTGCCCACCGGCACCTCAGGCTCGAGCGGCATCGGCGACTGCGGCAGCGCCAGGTTGGCCGGGCCGGCGTCGACCTTGGGCGGCGCAGTGCCGGCACCGGTCAGGCTGCCAGTGCTGGCGGCCTGCGGCGGTGGGATTTGCAGGGCGACGACGGCGGCGCCGCCGCGCGGGCCGAGCGAGGCACTGCGCGCCTGCACCGCCTGCAGCACATGCTCGCCATCGACGACGGCGCCGACGCGGTAGGCGCGCGGCGGCTTGCCATCGACGGCGATCAGCGCCACCCCTTCGCCACTGGCACGCGGCGAACGCGGGGCGACCACGCCGAGCAGGCGAAAGCGGGCGTCGGCCACCGGCGCGGCCACGGCGGCCACTGCGAGCACGGGGTCGGCGCCGAGCACGCGGGTCCAATCGCCCTGCAGCG
>JAUYAJ010000279.1 GCA_030693565.1 Rubrivivax sp. | reverse complement strand
TTCCAGCTGCGCAGCCAGGGGAAGATGGCGATGTCGGCGATGGTGTATTCGGGCCCGGCGATGTACCTGGACTTGGCGAGCTGGCTGTTCATGACGCCGTAAAGCCGCTTGGCTTCGTTCGTGTAGCGCTCGACGGCGTAGGCGATCTTCTCGGGGGCGTAAACGCGGAAATGGTGGGCCTGGCCGAGCATCGGGCCGACGCCGCCCATCTGGAACATCAGCCACTCCAGCGTCTTGTATTTGCCGCGCGTGTCGGTGGGGAGGAACTTGCCGGTCTTGCCAGCCAGGTAGAGCAGGATCGCGCCCGACTCGAAGAGCGAGATCGGTGCGCCATCCGGGCCCTCGGGGTCGACGATGGCGGGGATCTTGTTGTTCGGGCTGATGGCCAGGAAGTCACTCTGGAACTGCTCGCCAGCGCCGATGTCGACGGGCACCACGCGGTAGGGCAGGCCGCATTCCTCAAGCATGATGTGGACCTTGTGACCATTGGGCGTCGCCCACGAATACACTTCGATCATCGTCTTCCCCATGCGCCTGCGTCAGCGGGCCGTTGCCTCGGACTCTAATCCATGCTCGAAGGCTTGAAACGCTGGTTTGGCGGCGCCGCACCGGCGCCAGCAGCGGGCGCAGCGGCGCCGTCGCTCGCGGCCTGGGCCGAGGCGCGCCAGTACAGCTTTCGCGTCGTCCGCGAGAGCGGTGGCTTCGTCATCGACGGCCGCCTCGGTGCCTTGCCCTGGCGGCTGGAATGGGGCCCGTCGCAGCGCGCCTACGTCGGCGGCTCCGAGTTGCGGCTGCGCGCCGAACTGGGCCTGGGCAACGACCTTCAGGTCGTGGTGCTCGACCGCCCGCTGCAAGAGGCGATGGAGAAGACGGTTTTCGACCAGTACGTTGAAGGTGTGCAGACCCGCATCGACAACCAGACCCCGCCCGAGATGCGCTGGCTGGTGATGTTCCCCAAGCTCACGGGCAGCGAAATGGGCGCGCTGCGCCAGCGCTTCGCCGCGCTGTCGAGCATCAAGACTTTTCTGCAGCAGTGGCTGCAAGGGCCGCTGACCACGGCGCTGCAGGCCGCGCCGCTGGTCGCCGGCAAGCCGATGGTGTTGATGATCAGCCGCGGCCGGCTGTCGCTGCGCACCGCGATGGCCGATCCCGACAGCGCCGACATCGAGGCTTGGCTGCGCTTGTTCGAGACCGCGATGCGCGAGGCGCGCCGCGTTGCCAGCCAGGGCGCCGACCCCGGCGCGCCCAGCACCCAGCCCAGCCTGTGGGCGCCGGGCACGGCGGCCGACGACCGCAAAGGCTGAGCCGGCGTGCGCCGGCTTCAAGCCGGCTTGTGCTTGCCCAGTTCGATCTTGGCGATCGCGTTGCGGTGCACTTCGTCGGGGCCGTCGGCAAAGCGCAGCGTGCGCACATGGGTGTAATAGAACGCGAGCGGGAAGTCCTGGCTCATGCCGGCGCCGCCGTGAACCTGCATCGCCCAGTCGATCACCTGGCAGGCCATGTTGGGGGCCACCACCTTGATCATCGCGATCTCGGCCTTGGCGCTCTTGTTGCCCGCCATGTCCATCATCCAGGCGGCCTTGAGCGTCAGCAGCCGCGCTTGTTCGATCATGCAGCGCGACTCGGCGATGCGCTCCTGGGTCACGCCTTGCTGGGCAATCGACTTGCCGAACGCCACCCGGCTGCTGGCGCGCTCGCACATCAGCTTGAGTGAACGCTCGGCCAGGCCGATGGTGCGCATGCAGTGGTGGATGCGCCCCGGGCCGAGCCGGCCCTGGGCGATCTCGAAGCCGCGGCCTTCGCCGAGCAGCATGTTGCTGGCCGGCACGCGCACGTTCTTGAACTCGATCTCCATGTGGCCGTGCGGCGCGTCGTCGTAGCCGAACACGGTGAGCGCGCGCACGATGTTGACGCCGGGCGCGTCGCGCGGCACCAGGACCATCGACTGTTGCGAATGGCGCGGCGCTTCGGGATCGGTCTTGCCCATGAAGATGAAAATCTGGCAGCGCGGGTCGCCGGCGCCGCTGGTCCA
>JAUYAJ010000278.1 GCA_030693565.1 Rubrivivax sp. | reverse complement strand
CGGCGCTGGGACGAGCGCGGCGCCTGGCGCACCATCGTGCTGATGTGGCGGCTGCGCTGGCTTTATGCCACCGGCACGCCGGCCGAGCGGCTGGCGCAGGCTTACCGATGAACGCCGACTGCCCGGTCATCGTGATGGCCAAGGCGCCCGTGCCTGGCCAGGTGAAGACGCGCCTGATCCCGGCCCTGGGCGCGGCCGGCGCCGCCGCACTCGCCCATTGCCTGCTGGCGCGCACGCTGGAGCAGGCGCTGGCGGCGCAGCTCGGCGCTGTCGACCTGTGCTGCGCGCCCGACGCCGGCCACCCCGCCTTCGCCCACCTGGCGGGCTGGGACGGTTTGTCGCTCAGCGCCCAGGGCGACGGCGACCTCGGCCAGCGCATGGCGCGCGCGCTGGCGCGCGCTCTGCAGCGCACCGAGCGCGCTTTGTTGATCGGCACCGACGTGCCGGCGCTGGACGCCGCCGTGCTGCGCCGCGCCGCCGCCGCGCTGCACGAGCACGACGCCGTCTTCGTGCCCGCGCTGGACGGCGGTTATGCGCTGGTCGGCTTGCGCCGCAGCCTGCCGGCACTCTTTGCCGGCATAGCCTGGAGCACGCCAAGGGTGATGGCGCAGACGCGCCAGCGCCTGGCCGAGAACGGCTTGCGCCATGCCGAGCTCGACGCGCTGGCCGACATCGACGAGCCCGCCGACCTGGCCCAGCTGCCACCGGGCTGGCGCGCATGAAGCGGCTGCTGCTGATCGGCGCCGGCCACGCCCATGCCCAGGTGCTGAAAGACTGGGCGCGCGCGCCGCTGCCCGGCGTCCAGCTGAGCATCGTCTCGCCCCACGCGCTGGCGCCTTACTCCGGCATGGTGCCGGGCTGGCTCGCCGGCCACTACAGCTTCAATGAGATCTGCATCCGTTTCGACGCCCTGGCCGCGGCTGCAGGTGCCCGCCTGGTGCTCGACGAACTGGTCGGCCTGGACGCCGAGCGCCAGCAAGTGCAGCTGCGCAGCGGCGCCGCGCTGGACTACGACTGGCTGTCGCTGAACGTCGGCTCGACACTGACGCCGCCGGCTGTGGCCGGCGCCCGCGTGCTCTCGCTGCGCCCGCTCGGTGCGCTGCGCCTGGCCTGGCACGAGACCCTGGCCGAACTGGCGGCCAACGCCAGCGACCAGCCGCTGACCGTCACCGCCATTGGTGGCGGCGCTGCGGGGGTCGAGGCCTTGCTTGCCGTGTGCCACCGGCTGCGCGCCTTGCAGCCAACGCGCGCCATGCACGGCGGCCTGGTGACGCGCAGCACCGAGTTGCTGCCTGGCCTGGCACCCGGCGCGGTGCGCCAGCTGCAGCGCGCGCTGGCGCGCAGCGGCCTGAGCGTCCAGCTCGGCACCGAATTCGACGACGCCGTCGCCCGCTCCAGCGACTTGCTGCTCTGGGCCACCGGCGCCCAGGCCCATGGCTGGCAAGCCGGGAGCGGGCTGGCGGTCAGCGCGGCGGGCTTCATCCGCATCGACGCCGGCCTGCGCTCGGTCTCGCACCCGCAGGTGTTTGCAGTGGGCGACTGCGCCGAATGGGCTAACCCCTTGCCCAAGGCCGGCGTCTACGCCGTGCGCATGGGCCCGGTGCTGGCGCGCAACCTGCGCGCCGCTCTCGGCGCCGGCAGCGCCACCGACTACGAGCCCCAGCACCGCTTCCTGGCCTTGCTGGCCACTGCCGACCGCCGCGCGGTGGCGTCCTGGGGCCGCTGGTCGTTGGAGGGCGCCTGGGTCTGGCGCTGGAAAGACCACATCGACCGCAGCTTTCTGCGCCGCTTCGACATCGAGGCCGCAGCAGCCTCCCAGTCTCTCGAGGATCCAGCATGAAGAACCTGTTCAAACCCCTGCTGGCCGCTGCGCTGGCGCTGGCCTGCGCGGCAGTGGCCGCGGCCGAACCGCCGCTGAAGTTCGGCGTCGGCCTGTTCCAGCCCGACCGCGAGCGCAACGACGCCACTTACAAGCCACTGGCCCAGCACCTGGCCGCACGGCTCGGGCGCCCGGTGGAGCTGCGCACCGTGGACAGCTGGGAAGGCCTGGCCAAGTCGCTGGCCAATGGCGAAACCGACCTGGCGCTGATGGGCCCCTGGGGCTATGTGCTGGCCCAGCATGCGGCGGATGCGCAGGTGGTCTCGACCATCCTCTACGACGGCAAGCCCGAGTACTTCGCCATCATCGTCACCCATCCCGATTCGGGCATCAAGACGGTGGCCGACCTGAAAGGCCGCAACTTTGCTTTCGGCGACAAAGGCTCGACCTCGGGCTACCTGATCCCGCTGCACTTCTTCATGAGCCAGGGCATCGACCCCGATCGATACTTTTCCAAGGTGCTGCACACACGCCACCAGGCCATCGAGACCCAGGTCGCCGCCGGCCAGCTCGACGCCGGCGCCGACTACAACCGCAACCGCAACGCGATGATCGAGCAAGGCCTGATCAAGGCCGAACGCTCGAAGATCATCTGGCAGTCGGCGCCCTTGCCCAACGACGCCTTCGCCGTCAGCGCGCGTCTGTTCAAGGACAAGGCTTTCGTGGCCCGGCTGCAGGCGGCGCTGGCCGAGGTCGGCCCCTTGCTCAAGACCCGCCCCGACCTGCTGCCGCCGCATTACACCGGCTTCGTCAGCACCGACAACGGCTTCTACAAGCCGATCCGCGACGCCGGCCTGGCCACCGGCAAGCTGCTTCCCAAATGAACACGGCCCTGCTGCCTTGGCGGCTGCCCGGCCGGCTGCAGTTCCTGTCGCTGGTGCTGGTCTACGCCGCGCTGGTGCTGGTCTGCCTGGGCACGCTGGCGGCCGCCGGCGAGCTGTCGATGGGCCGCAATCCCTGGCCCAACCTCGTCAAGTCGGTCGGTGAGTTTTCGCGCCCGAGCTTCGTCGACGTCTGGTTCGGCGAGCCGCGGCTGGAGTTCCGCAGCGACGACGGCACGCTGCTGCGCGTCGAGGACCGGCGCGTCGTCGAGCGGCGCTTTCTGAGCGCGCTGGCCGAAGCCACCTGGACGACGCTGCGCATCGCCACGCTGGGCTCGCTGCTGGGCGCCGTGCTGGCCCTGCCGCTGGGGCTGCTGGCGGCGCGCAACCTTGGCGCGCCGGCGCCGCTGGCCTGGGCCGCCAAAGGCGTGCTCGACGTAGCCCGCGCCATCCACACGCTGGTGTTCGGGCTGGTGCTGGTGGGCATCGTCGGCCTCGGGCCAACCGCGGGCATTCTGGCCATCGGCCTGCATTCGATGGGCACTTACGGCAAGCTTTACGCCGAATCGGTGGAGACGCTGGACATGGGCGCGGTCGACGCCGTGCGCGCCACCGGGGCGTCGCCGGTGCAGGTGTTCTTCAATGCGGTCTGGCCTTCGGTGCTGCCGCAGTTCGTCTCCAACCACCTCTACATCTGGGAATACAACATCCGCGACTCGACCATCCTCGGTCTGATCGGCGCCGGCGGACTCGGGCTGCTGATCGCGGAGGCGACCTCGCTGTTCCAGTGGAGCCGGCTCGCCACCATCCTGCTCGTCGTGATCGCACTCGTCGCCAGCTTCGACGCCATCAGCCGACGCATCCGGCAGGCCTTGTTGTGAACGGCGCGCCCGTGATCAGGATCGACGGCCTGGCGGTCGACATCGGCGGCCGGCGCGTGCTCGATGTGCCGCGCCTGACCCTGGCCGCCGGCGAACGGCTGGCCCTCATCGGCGCCAACGGCGCCGGCAAGTCGACGCTGCTGCGCGTGCTCGGCGGCTTCACCGCGCCGTCGTCGGGCCGGGTCGAGGTGCTGGGCCGTCCGCTGAGCCCGCCCCTGCGGGGCACGGCGCTGCGCGCCTTGCGCCGCGAAGTCGCACCGGTGAACCAGGGCCTGCACCTGGTGCCGCGGCTGACGGCGCGCGAAAACGTGCTGATCGGCGCGCTCGGCCGACTCGCGGGCTGGCGCAGCTGGGCCCGGCTGCCACTGGCCGCCGACATCGCCGAGGCCGACAGCGCGCTCGACGCCGTCGGCCTGCTCGCGCACGCGGCCACCCGCTGCGACCGCCTGTCGGGCGGCGAGCGCCAGAAGGTCGCGATCGCGCGCATGCTGATGCAGCGGCCGCGGCTGATCGTGGCCGACGAGCCCACTGCCAGCCTGGACCCGGCCGCGGCGCAGGAGATCTGCCGGCTGCTGGTGCAGGCGGCGCGCCAGGCCACGCTCGTCAGCGTCGTCCACAGCCCCGCCCTGCTGCGGCTGCTGGCCGACCGCGTGATCGGGCTGCGACAGGGCCGGCTGCTGTTCGACCTGCCGGTGGCGCAGGTCGACGAAGCCTGCCTGGCCGAGCTCTACCGCGATGCCAGCGCGCCCATGGCCAGGCCGGCCGTGTCACCCACGCCGGACGCTGCCTTGATGGCGCCCAGCCGCGCATGAACAGCACCGAGCCCGGACGCAGCTGCCCGCTGCACTACCGCTACCCGGCCACCGTGTTCGCCGGCGCGCCGGCGGCTTCATGCGACACCTTGTACGTCGTCGGCGGCCTGTACGGCAACGAGCCAGCGCTGCAGGCCGTACTGGATTTGTTCGCACGCGAGCCCGGGCCCAAGCGCCTGGTCTTCAACGGTGACTTCAACTGGTTCAACGCCGACCCGGCCGCCTTCGCCCGCATCAACGAACAAGTGCTGGCCTTCGACGCCTTGCGCGGCAACGTCGAGACCGAACTGGCTGACGACGGCGTGGACAGCGCGAACGGCGACGCCGGCTGCGGCTGCGCCTACCCCGACTGGGTCGGCGACGACGTCGTCGAGCGCTCGAACCGCATCCTGGGCCGGCTGCGCGACACTGCGCGCGGCTTTGCGGCGCTGCGCCAGCGGCTGGCGGCGCTGCCGATGTGGAAGCGCGTCGACGTTGCCGGCCTGCGCCTGGCCATCGTCCACGGCGACGCCGAGTCGCTGGCCGGCTGGGGCTTCGCGCAGGAGAGGCTGCGCGACCCGGCGCACCAGCCGCAGCTGCGCCACTGGTTCGAGCAAGCCGGGGTCGACGCCTTCGCCTGCAGCCACACCTGCCTGCCGGTGTTCCACAGCCTGGCGATGCCAGGCCGGCCCCTGGCCGCGCTGGTGCTCAACAACGGCGCCGCGGGCATGCCCAACTTCAGCGGCGACAGTGCCGGCTTGCTGACCCGCATCGCCGTGACGCGCTTCAAAGGCGCCCAGCGCCGCCATGGCCTGCGCAGCGGCACCGCCTTCATCGACGCCATCGCCGTTGAGGTGGATGCGGCGCGCTGGCAGGCCGAGTTCCTGGCCCAGTGGCCGGCCGGCAGCGACGGCCACGCTTCATACTGGCAGCGCATCCAACAAGGTCCGGCGTTCACGCCCGACCAGGCTTTGACGACATCGGAGGACTGACATGCTGGCCATCATCGGAGGCACCGGGCTTTACGACTTGCCCGGTCTGCAGGTTGACGCGCAGATCGACGGCGACACGCCTTTCGGCAGCCCCTCGGGCGCGCTGCTGCGCGGGCGCCTGCACGGGCACACGCTGCTCTTTCTGGCCCGCCATGGTGCCGGCCACAAGCTGCTGCCGCATGAGGTGAACTACCGCGCCAACCTGTTCGCGCTCAAACGCGCTGGCGCCACGCAAGTGCTGGGTTTCTCGGCCGTGGGCAGCCTGGCCGAAGAAGTGGCGCCGGGTGAACTGGCGATGCCCGAGCAGTACTTCGACTGGACCCGTGGCCGGCGCGAGCAAAGCTTCTTCGGCCGCGGCGTTGCCGCCCATGTCTCGACCGCCAACCCGGTCAGCCGGGTGCTGGTCGACGCCGTCGTCGGCGCCGCCGCGCAGCAAGGCATCCAGGTTCATCGCGGCCTGACCTACGGCTGTGTTGAAGGGCCGCGGCTGGGCACGCGCGCCGAAAGCCACTTCCTGCGCCAGGCCGGCTGCCAGCTGGTCGGCATGACCAATGTGCCCGAAGCCTTTCTGGCCCGCGAGGCGCAGATGGCCTACGCCACCGTCGGCATCGTCACCGACTACGACTGCTGGATGGACGACCCCAGCCGCCATGTCAGCGTGGCGGCGATCTTCGAGCTCTACGGCCGCAGCCTGGTGACGGCCAAGGCGGTGCTGGACCGGCTGCTGCAGCAGCCGCTGCCGACCCCCGAGCCGGAGATCCGCAGCGCGCTGGCGAGCGCGATGATGACGCCCGACAGCGCGCTGAGCGCCGAGCAGCGCGACTGGCTCGCCGTGCTGCGACTCTGATCACTCGCGGTCGGCTGGCATCGGCATCGGCGCGCCGCCCCTGGCCGGCGCTGCAACAGCATCGGGCTTGCGATCGCGCACCAGATAGCTGTACAGCACCGGCACCACCACCAGCGTCAGCAAGGTCGAGGTGATGATGCCGCCGATGATGGCGCGCCCCATCGGCGCCTGGATCTCGCCGCCGTCGTTCAGCGCCAGCGCCAGCGGCAGCATGCCGAACACCATCGCCGCGGTGGTCATGATGATCGGCCGCATGCGCATCAAGCCGGCCTGCAGCAAGGCGTCGGCCACGGTGGCGCCGGCCTTGCGCGCCTGGTTGGCGAAGTCGACCAGCAAGATGGCGTTTTTCGTCACCAGCCCCATCAGCATCACCAGGCCGATCATCGAGAACAGGTTCAGCGTGCTGCGCCAGAACAGCAGCGCCAGCATGACGCCGATCAGGCTCAGCGGCAGCGACGCCATGATGGCCACCGGCTGCAGAAAACTGCCGAACTGGCTCGCCAGCACGATGTAGATGAAGATCACCGCCAGCGCCATCGCCCCCATCAGCGCACCGAAGACTTCCTTCTGGTCGCGCGTCGCGCCGCCGACGTCGAAGCTGAAGCCTGGCGGCAGCGTGGTCGCCTTGACTAGCTTTTGCACGTCGGCACCGACGTCGCCGGCCGGCCGGCCCTGGACGCCGGCAAAGATGGCCTCGCGGCGCTGCAGGTTCTGGCGCCGGATCACCTCGGGGTTGGCCACCGATTCGATGGTGGCCACGCTGGCCAGCGAGATCGCCGTGCCGTCGCGGGCAAAGGCCACCGGCAAGTCGTGCATCTGCTCGACGCGCTGGCGCTGCTCCTGCGGCAGTCGCAGCAAGACCTCGACCTGCTCGCCGTCGGGTGTGGTCCAGTAGGTCGCGACGTCGCCGCTGACGTAGGCGCGCAGGCTCGCAGCCAGCTGCGGCGCCGTCAGGCCGAGTTCGCGCACCGCCGCGGGCTTGAGCCGCACCGCGTAAGCCGGCAGGCCGGGCTTGACCGACAGCTCGACGTCGGCAATGCCGGGGATCTGGCGCACCTTGGCGGCGAAGTCCTGGGCGATGACGGCCAGGCCTTCGGCATCGCTGCCCAGTACGGTGACGAAGATCGGCCGATCGAAGCCGACCGTGACCTCGATGCCAGGGATGCCGGCAATGCGCAGCCGGATCGCGTCCTCGACTTGTTTCTGCGTGCGCTGGCGCTCGCGCCGCGGCACCAGGCCGATGTTCAGCGAAGCCTGGTTGCGCCCCGTCGACAAACCCGTGCCGCGGCCGCCGACGCTGGTGGAGACGGTCTTGACCTCGGGGAAACTGGCAACGATCTCCTCGATCTGGCGCACCTTGGCGTCGCTGCGCTCCAGGCTCGATCCCACCGTCATGCGCACCGACAGCTGGGTGAAGCCCTGGTCGGTCTGCGGCAGGAACTCGGTGCCCACCAGCGGCGTCAGCCCGAGCGCGCCGACAAAGCTGAGCATGCCGACCCCGAGCACAACGCCGCGCGGGCTCAGCGTGGCGCGGCGCAGCTGGCGCTTGCTGGCCTTGTCGCGCCGGCCGTCGGCGCCAAAGCCATGGCCATAGGCCGGCAGCCACAGCTTGTAGCGCCGTGCGCTGAAAGCCCACCGAATCAGCCGCTCGTAGACGGCGTGCAGCCAGTCCATGCCGCGGTCGGTGGCGCGGATCATCGCGCCCAGCACCGGCACACGCTTCATGCCGGCGGCCGGCGGGTCGTGCCAGACGCTGCTGAGCATCGGGTCGAGCGTGAAGCTGACGAACAGCGACACCAGCACCGCCACCACCACCGTGATGCCGAAGGGAAAGAAGAACTTGCCGACGATGCCGCCCATGAAGGCGATCGGCACGAAGACGGCGCAGATGGCAAACGTGGTCGCCATCACCGCCAGCCCGATCTCCTCGGTGCCTTCACGCGCCGCGGTGAAGTGGTCCTTGCCCATGTGGACATGGCGCACGATGTTCTCGCGCACGACGATGGCGTCGTCGATCAGCAGCCCGATGCACAGGCTCAGCGCCATCATCGTCATGAAGTTCAGCGTGAAGCCGAAGGCGTGCACGGCGATGAAGCTGGAG
>JAUYAJ010000277.1 GCA_030693565.1 Rubrivivax sp. | reverse complement strand
CCTCATGGCACACCACGACCGATCAAACTGGGCCCCGCTCGCCTGGGTCTGGCTGGCCGAAGCGCGTATCCTCGCAACCAGACTGGCAGCATAGATCATTTCGTTTACACCCTCTCAGCTGGCGCTGGCGCGCAGCCGCGCCGAGGCAGCGTCGATCGCGGCCTTCAGTTCGGCATAGCTGGTGTTGACCGGAAACTGCGGAAACTGGGCCGCAATGCTGGCCGGTGCGTGAATGAAAAAGCCGGCGTCGGCGGCGGCAAGCATGCCGGTGTCGTTGTAGGAGTCACCGGCGGCCATGACCTGGAAATTCAGGCTCTTGAAGGCGTTGACGGCGTGGCTCTTGGGGTCGCGCTGGCGCAGCCTGTAGGCCGACACAAAGCCCTGCGCGTCGGTTTCCAGGCGGTGGCAGAACAGCGTCGGCCGGCCCAGCTGCTTCATCAACGGGTCGGCGAATTCGTAGAAGGTGTCCGACAAGATGATGACCTGGAAGCGCGCCCGCAGGTCGTCGAGGAAATCCTTGGCGCCGTCCATCGGCGCCATGCCGCCGATCACGGCCTGGATGTCGGCCAGCTTCAGCCCATGCTGGCGCAGCAAGGCCAGCCGGTAGCCCATCAGCTTGTCGTAGTCGGGCTCGTCGCGCGTCGTGCGCGCGAATTCCTGGATACCGGTGCGCTGGGAAAAAGCGATCCAGATCTCGGGGACGAGAACACCTTCGAGGTCGAGGCAAACCACTTGCATGCGGGCACTCCTGAACGGGGCGCCGATGGTAGCGCAGCGCCCCGCGCGCGGTCGTTCAGGCGCCCGCCAGCGTCACCGCGACGCCGCTGAGCACGGCGTTGCCCGACAAGGGGTCGCGCTGGCCCTCGTCGAGCAAGGCGTTGAGGTTGATCCCGGGCCGCTGCGCGGCCAGTGCCAGCCGGGCGCCGGGCAAGTCGTGGCCCCAGCCATGCGGCAGACTGACGACGCCAACCATCATCGTGTCGCTGAGCTCGGTGGTCACCGCCAGCGTGCGCCCGCTGCCGGTGATGTGCGCCTGGCTGCCGTCGACCAGGCCATGGGCAGCGGCGTCGGCCGGGTGAATCAGCAAGGTGCAGCGCAGCGGGCCCTTGGCCAGCGTGGGCAGGTTGTGCATCCAGCTGTTGTTGCTGCGCACCTCGCGGCGGCCGACGACCACCAGCGCCGGCGCCGCGACGTCCAGGTCGTCCAGGGCCTGCGGCAAGGCCTGGAGCAGGATTGCCGGCGCCAGCTCGACCTTGCCGCTGGGCGTGCGCAGCATCTCGGGCAGCCGCGGCTGCAGCGGCCCGAGGTCGATGCCGGCCGGCGCCGCTTGCAGCTTGGCCAGCGTCAGGCCATCGGGACGCTGGCCAAAACCGTCACCGTAAGGCCCGAGCCGCAGCGCCAGGTCGAGCAGGCGCTCGGGGCCGCTCAACCCGGCCAGCCCGGCCAGCGCCGCCGCTGCCTGCTCGCCGGCCAGCCGGCGAACGTCGCTGGCCAGCCATTCGTCGTCATCAGCCAGCAGGTCGGCGTCGGCGCAGCGGCCTTTGGCGATGGCCGCCAGCCGCAGCAGGGTCTGCCATTCAGGCGGCTGACCTGCGGGCGCTGCGAACACCGGGCCGCTGTAGCGCGCCTGGTTGCGGTAGGACAGCTGCGGGAAGGCGACGTCATAGTGGCTGTCTTCCAGCGGGCTCCAGCCCGGCAGCACGACGTCGGCATGGCGGCTGGTTTCGTTGACGTAGATGTCGACGCTGACCATGAAGTCCAGGCCCTCCAGCGCTGCCGCCAGCCGCGGCCCGCCAGGGCAGGACAGCACCGGATTGCTGGCCACGGTGATCAGCGCGCGCACCTGACCGTCGCCGGGGGTTTCGATCTCCTCGGCGAGCAGCGTCATCGGCAGTTCGCCGAAGACTTCAGGGGCGCTGCTGACGCGGCTGCGGTGGCGGCCGGTGGTCACGCCGCGGCCGCTGCCGGGGCGGCCCTGGGTGTTGTAGGCAAAGGCCGGTGCTTTCGGGAACATCGCGCCACCGGGCTCGTCGAGATGGCCGGTGAGCACGTTCAGCACGTCGATCAGCCACGACGCCAGCGTGCCATGGCGCTGCGTGCAGGTGCCGATGCGGCCGTAGACGCAGCCGCTGCGGGCGCCGGCAAGCTCGCGCGCCAGCGCGCGAATCGTGGCCGCTTCGATGCCGCAATGCGCCGCCACGCGCTCGGGGCTGAAGGCGGCCACCGCGTCGCGCACCGCGTCGACGCCGTCGACCCAGGCTTCGATGCGGCCCAGCCGCACCAGACCTTCGTTGAACAGCGTGTGCGTCATGGCCGCCAGCAGCTGGGCGTCGCTGCCGGGGCGGATGAAGTGATGGGCGTCGGCGATGGCGGCGGTCTCGCTGCGCCGCGGGTCGATCACCACCAGCCGGCCGCCGCGCGCACGCAAGGCCTTCGCCTTGCCGCGGAAGTCGGGCACGGTCCACAAGCTGCCGTTGCTGGCGACCGGGTTGGCACCGATCACCAGCAGGAAGTCGCTGCGTTCGATGTCGGGCACGGCAACGCTCAGCCAGTGGCCGAACAGCAGGCCGCTGGCCAGCTGCTTGGGCATCTGGTCGAGCGTCGACGCCGAGAAGATGTTCTTCGTCCCCAGCGCCTTGGCCAGGCGGTTGAAGTACAGCAGCAGGCCGAACTTGTGCGCCGACGGGTTGCCCACCGCCAGTGCCACGGCGTCGCGGCCATGCTCGGCCAGCAGGGGCGGCAGGCGGCGCGCGATCTCGTCGAAAGCCTCTTCCCAGCTGGCCGGGACCAGTTCGCCGCCGCGCCGCAGCAGCGGCGTGCGCAGGCGGTCGGGGTCCTCGTGCAGGTCTTTCAGCGCATAGCCTTTGGGGCAGATGTAGCCAGCGCTGAAGGGGTCGGCGGCGGCGCCGCGGATGCCGATGACCTGGCCGTCGCGGCTGCGCACCTCAAGGCCGCAGCAAGCCTCGCACAGCGGGCAGATGCGGTAGCTGCTGCGCTCGCCAGTGGCTGCTTCGTTCATCGTCACTCCTGGGGCGCCGCGGTCGGGCGGCTGGCTGCTGATTCTGCTGCGATCGCGCGCCGCGCACACGCTCAGCGGGCGCTGGAGAAATCGAGCAGGAAGGCGCGCAAGTCCTGCACCGTCACTGGCTTGCTGATGAAGGTGTTCATGCCGGCGCCGTGGCAGGCGTCGCGGTCGTCCTGCATCGCGTTGGCGGTCAGCGCGGCGATGTAGGGCTGGCGCGCCAGCGCCATCGCACGCACGGCGCGCGTGGTTGCTAGGCCGTCGATGCCGGGCAGTTGCACGTCCATGAAGATCAGCTCGTAGTCTTCGCGCTCGACCATCTGCAGCGCCTGTTCGCCGCTGTCAGCCCAGTCGGCACGCATGCCCACACGTTCGAGCATGGCGCGAAAGACCAGCGCGTTGACCTCGTTGTCTTCGACCACCAGCACGCGGATCGAGGTCGCGATGGCCGGGTAGTCGTCGTCGCCAGTGGCTGCCGGCGGTGCGGTCGGCGCGAGCGCCGAATCCTGGCGGTGCAAGACGCCGATCAGCGTGTCCATCAAGTCGATGCGGCGCACCGGCTTGTCGAGCCGGGCGACGAACAAGGGGTGGGCGTCGACCGGCACCTCGCCGCTGGCGGCGGCGCCCGACGACAACAGGATCAGCGGCAGCCTGGGTTGATGGGACTTGATCCAGCGTGCCAGCGCCACACCGTTCATCACCGGCATGTTGTAGTCGAGCACGACCATGTCGATGCGGTGCTGGCGAGCCAGCAGGTCGATCGCCGCCGCAGCGCCGTCGGCGCAGTGCGAGTGCATGCCCCACAGCGAGGCGTGCGAGCGCAGGATGTCGAGGTTGTCGGCGTTGTCGTCGACGAACAGCACCGAATGGCCGCGCAGCACCGACGGGTCATGCTCGCGCATCCAGTCCGAAGGCGCGACCTCGGGCCTGACCTGAATCTCGAACTGGAAGGTCGAGCCCGCGCCGGGCTGGCTCTGCGCCGTCAGGGCGCCGCCCATCAGCTGCACCAGGCGGTCGCTGATCGCCAGCCCCAGGCCGGTGCCGCCAAAACGCCTGGCCGTCGACGCGTCGGCCTGCACGAAGGGCGAGAACACCTGCGTCAGCTGCTCGGCGCTGATGCCGATGCCGGTGTCGCGGACTTCGAAGTGCAGCCGGTCGGCGCGGGCAGCGCCCAGCGTCACCACGACCTCGCCGCTGTCGGTGAACTTGACCGCGTTGCCGACCAGGTTGGTGAGGATCTGCCGTAGCCGGGTGACGTCGGCGGCCACCCAGTCGGGCGCCGAGCGGTCGATCTTGCACATCAGGTCCAGGCCTTTTTCGGCCGCTGGTACGGCGAACAAGGCCAGCACTTCCTCGATCAAGTCCTGCGGGCAGAAAGGCTGCGGGTCGAGCTGCAGCTTGCCCGACTCGATGCGCGAAAAGTCCAGGATGTCGTTGATGATGGTCACCAGCGCCGCGCCGCTGGAGCGGATGACCTCGACCACATGGCGTTGCTTCTTCGTCAGCTCGGTCTCGGCCAGCAGGCTGGTCATGCCGACGACGCCGTTCATCGGCGTGCGGATCTCATGGCTCATCGTCGCCAGAAAGGCGGAGCGCGCGCGCGTGGCCGCTTCGGCCTCGCGCCGCGCGGCGCCCAGGGCTGCCAGCGTCGTCAGCAAGGTGCCGGCGGCAAAGCGCGCCAGCAAGAGGTAGATCGTCACGCCGACGGCGATGCTGCCGGCACCGACGACGGCCAGGTGGACCAGCACCGGCGTCAGCGAACGCTGCAGCTCCAGTTCGGCGCCGGCCAACTGGGGCAGGGTGATCGCGGCAGCGGCGGTGATCGTCAGGCCGCTGGTCCAGGCGCCGCTGCGGCCGACTTCGGCGCCATCCGTATTGACCACGCGGGCGCCATCGGCTTCGCCCGATTGAAGCGCCCAGTCGAGTTGCTCTGGCAACCAGTCGCCGGGGGTGTTGGCGCCCATGCCGGCGTCGCTGCGCAGGGCGAGCACGGCGGCCTGGCGCTGCGCCTCAACCTGCAAGACGTCGAGCGCTTGCTCGTAGGCGAAGTAGCCACGCATCGTCATCGGCGCGATGGCGACGATCAGGCCCAGCGCCACCGCAGCCCATTTGAGCTTGCGAACGACGGCGATGGCCTGGCGTTCCTGGGCGTCGAGGTCAAACTTCACCGTCGCATCACCAAGTGCTGCCTGCGCCTGGACGGCGCAACGCCTGCGGACGAACCGGCATCGGCGTGGCCCTGAACCCCTGCGGACCCGGCCTGCGTAGAAGACATCGGTGGCCGCTCAGGTTGAGCGCCGCACCCGCGATGTGGCGAGCCCACGCGACTCGCCCATGTGGCAGCCAAGGCCGCCTTCAATTCCGGACCCGAAGGGCCCTTGAGGAGCGTCAGCATGTGACGCCAGGATACGCTGATCGCGAAGGGCGGACTTTAAGGCCGGCACCGACGCTGCGGGGTCGATGCAGTCGTCGGCGCCGCCTCGCATCGGCCAGTGGTGCCCGCCGCCGTGCACTGCGTCACGCGGCGGGCCCGCGGGCTGGTGGCGCCATCGCCGTCGACGCTCAGCGGCTGCCCCAAAGCTGCTGCAGCCGCACGTCGCGCCCGCAGCTGGCGCGGTAGTACTGGTAGCGCAGCGGGTTCTTCTTGTAGTAGTCCTGATGGTAGGACTCGGCGGGGTAGAAGGTGGTGGCGGCCGCGATCGTGGTCACGATCGGCTGCGCAAAGGGCTTGCTCTTGTCCAGCGCCGCCAGCGAGGCCTGCGCCGCGGCAGCCTGGGCCTCGTCATGGGTGAAGATGGCCGTCCGGTAAGGCGAGCCGATGTCGCAGAACTGGCGGTCTTTCACCGTCGGGTCGATGCTGCGCCAGTAGACCTCGAGCAACTGGCCGTAGCTGACCCGGGCCGGGTCGAAGACGATCTCCACCGCTTCGGCGTGTCCGCTGGTCTTGGTCGTCACCTGCTGGTAGGTCGGGTTGGCGACATGGCCACCGATGTAGCCCGAGGTGGTGGACAGCACGCCGGCCACCTTGTCGAAATCGGCCTCGACGCACCAGAAACAGCCACCAGCGAAAGTGGCTTTGGCGGTGGTCTGCGCCGGCACGGCTGCTGCCGCCAACCACAGCGACGCTGCCACAGCAGCAAACCGGCGCGCCCTCATGCTGCGGCCTCGAAGCGCAGCGCAACGCCATTGTTGCAATAGCGCTTGCCGGTCGGCCGCGGGCCGTCGTTGAACACATGGCCGTGGTGGCCGCCGCAACGCGCGCAGTGGTATTCGGTGCGCGGAAAGATCATCTTGAAGTCGTTCCGTGTGCCCAGCGCGCCGGGCAAGCTGGTGAAGAAACTGGGCCAGCCGGTGCGGCTGTCGAACTTCATTTCGGACGTGAACAATGGCAGCTCGCAGCCGGCGCACAGGTAGCGGCCGGCGCGCTTTTCGGCGTCCAGCGGGCTGCTGCCAGGCGGCTCGGTGCCTGCCTGGCGCAGCACGCGGTACTGGGCCGGGCTCAGGCGGCGCTGCCATTCGGCGGCGTCCAGCGTCAGCTTGTCGGGGCCTGCGGCAGGCGCGGTTTGCGCAGCGGCGGCGGCGGGCAGCCATCCCAGCGCGGACAGCAGGTGGAGCAGGGGGCGGCGGGTCATGGGCACACTCGGTTCATTGGCCTGTGGAACCTGTAGGTCGACCGCGCCCGCCAAACCTTTCAGCTGGCCGTGTCGGCGGGCTGCATCAGCTTGTAGGCCGCCAGCAGGCCGAAGGCCACGTTGCCCAGCGCCAGGGCGACGAACAGCGCCTGCCCGGCGCCGTTCAGCGGCAAGCTGCGCAGCGCCCAGGCGCAGCCCGACGACAAAAGGTTGAACACCACCATCTGCCAGAACAGCGGGTGGCCGGGCTGCCACAGCCGCGACAGCTTCACGGCGCGCCGTAGCGCTGGCGCGCCAGCGCCGCCCCTTGCGCCAGCGCCTGCAGCTTGGCCAGCGCAACCTCGCGCGACATCGGCGCCAGGCCGCAGTTGGTGCAGGGGAAGAGGCGCTCGCGCGGCACGAACTGCAGCGCGCGGCCGATGGTGTCGGCGACTTCCTCGGCGCTCTCGATCTGCTCGCTGGCAACGTCGATGACGCCGACCATCACGTCCTTGCCTTTGAGCAGCGCCATCAGGTCGGGCGGCACATGCGAGTGGAAACACTCCAGGCTGACCTGCTGAATCGAACTGGCGGCCAGCGCCGGGAACACCTGCTCGTACTGGCGCCACTCGCCGCCCAGCGTCTTCTTCCAGTCGTCGTTGGCCTGGATGCCGTAGCCGTAGCAGATGTGCACTGCCGTCGTGCAGGTCAAGCCGCGGGCGGCGCGCTCCAGCGCCTTCACGCCCCAGGCGGCGGCGTCGGCCATGTAGACGTTGAAGGCCGGTTCGTCGAACTGCACGATGTCGATGCCGTCGGCCTGCAGCGCCAGTGCCTCCTGGTTCAGCAGTTCGGCGAAAGCGAAGGCCAGCGCCTGGCGGTCGCCGTAGTGGCGGTCGGCAACGGTGTCGACGATGGTCATCGGGCCCGGCAGCGTGAACTTGATGCGGCGCTGGGTGTGGGCGCGCAGGAAGCGCGCTTCGGTGGCGTGGACCCGGCCTTTCAGGCTCAGCGGTGCCACCACCTGCGGCACCATGGCTTTGTAGCGGTCGTTGCGGATGCCCATCTCGACCTTGTGAGCGAAGTCGATGCCATCGACCTGCTCCAGAAAGCCGTGCACGAAGTGCTGACGCGACATCTCGCCGTCGCCGATGACGTCGAGCCCGGCGTCTTCCTGGGCCTTGATCCACAGCAGCGTGGCGTCGAGCTTGGCCTGCTGCAGATCGGCGCCTTCGCTGCGCCACTGTGGCCAGAGCTTGCGCGTCTCGGCCAGCCAGGCGGGTTTGGGCAGGCTGCCGGCGATGGTGGTGTCGAACATGCGGCGCTCCGGGAGGTCGGTGCCGGCAGGGTAACGCAGACGGCGTGAGCGCGTGAGCGGGTGAGCGAGAGGGTGAGCGCGGGGTTTGGCGCCTGGCTGGGTCGGGCGCTGGATCGGCCTACCGCCTCACCCATTGAGCCTTCGCCAGACCGGGGATGGCCTTGGCCTGCGACCTGGCGAGCCCTCCTTGTGCGTCTGTTTCGAGGTGGGGAGCGACGTTCGCGTTCCCGTCGCCAATGAGTGGCGGTGGCTGATGGGGCCGGGCGCCCGGCCTAGGATGTCGCGAACGGCTGACGACGTCAGGGTTTGCTTCAGGCAAGACCCCATTGCCCGATTTCAGCGGTTAGATGCCCCTCGCCGCCGGCTGAAACCGACTCCGGCCAGTGCAAGACCGACAAGCGCGAGCGAGGCTGGCTCGGGAATCGAGGTGGTCCGGACAACCTCGATCATCGTGGAGTAGCCGTAGAAGTCCCTGCCAAATAGGGGGTAGTAGCCAGGCGTCGGGTCGTCCTGGCGCACGTAGTACGCGTTACCAATTGACAATCCGCCCGACGCGACGATACGGAAAGTGGTATCCCATCCCATGCTCCAGGGTAGATAACCACCAGAAAGCGCGAACAAAGCGCAGGATCTTTGTGATAGAAAATCGAACATCTGCTCGGCCGCGGTCACGGAGCCAGCGCAGCGGTCGCCGCCGATCTGCGACATCTGACTGTTGCTCGTGTTCGTGAAATCGAACACGTGCGTGTAACCGATCACCGTCCAGGGGATATGGAAGCTAGAGAACTGGTGGGTGACGTCGTCGTACGTGAATGTCGCTTCCCCGGGAGCGGGGCCGTAGCCGCCACCGGTGTAGAAGTTGAACTTGTAATTAACTGGTGCAGCAGTAACCGGACCAGCAAGCCCAATTGCCGCTACGGCAATCGCCGCTGCGAGGGCGGCGCTCTTCAGCGTCTTGATCTTTTTCAAGCAATCTGTTGTCCACATTTTCCGTTCCCATTTTTCATTATTGGAATTCGAAAGGATATTATTTTCGATGACTGAGTGAGTATTTAGATTCAGCTAGTCACCTGTGATAAGTATTTTTCCGATTTGAGTCATTTCAGTCGCGGGGGGCAGTCGGCTTGAAATGGTTTCCAGGATTCTTTCGTGCACTTTTATCACATCTTCTCCAAAAAATGCCGGGGCTGAGCAATGATAGGCAGACAGTCAAAATGTAAATCGCACAATCTGACGAAATTATTCTCGCGCAGATCGCACCGTTTCGGGCAGTCCTCAAAGCTCACAACGCAAGCTGTAAGCAATTATCGGGCCACGAAAAAATCATCAATTGATTCAACGGCATCAGTGGAAGCGACAGTGACCTACGAAGCGCAGTGTCAAAGTTTCCGACATTTCCAGGCTCTATGCCGTTTCGTGTGGAACGCGACAGTCTCATTTGGCGAGGGCGGACGCGAACGGATGAGCCGGCAGATGCTTTAGCTTGGCTCTATGCCGTTTCGTGTGGAACGCGACGATCTCATTTCGCCATGGCCGGAGCG
>JAUYAJ010000272.1 GCA_030693565.1 Rubrivivax sp. | reverse complement strand
CGCGTCGCCACGGGCCAGGATGGGCACGTCGGCCAGCCAGCGGCGCAGGTCGTCCGCGAGCTGTTCGGCATTGGCGTAACGCGCGGCGGGCGACTTCTGCAGCGCCTTGCCGACGATGGTGTCGAGGTCGCCGCGCAGCGCGCGCGCCTGCCGCCTGGCCTTGGCGTCGGCGGGCCGGGCCTGCTGCAGCGCCAGCGACATCGGCGCGGCTTCGACCTCCACCAGTTCGCGCATGCGCTCCAGTGGCGTGTCGGCGCTGGTGCCGGGGTGCAGGCCGGTCAGCAGCAGGTGGAGCAGCACGCCCAGGGCGTAGACATCGGTGGCGGTGGTGACGTCGCCGCCCTGGACCTGCTCGGGGGCGGCGTATTGCATCGTGAACGCATTGCCTGACTCGCGCGTCAGCGCGGTGGCCTGGCCCAGACCGGTCTGGTCGTCGAGCAGCTTGGCGATGCCGAAGTCCAGCAACTTCACATCCCCGCCGGTGGTCACCAGGATGTTGCTCGGCTTGATGTCGCGGTGCAGGATCAGCCGTGTGTGTGCATGCGCCACGGCGTCGAGCACGTCCAGGCACAGGCGAATGCGCGCCGTGATGTCCAGACCTTCACCGTCGCAGTAGCGGTCGATGGTGCTGCCGTCGACGTACTCGAGCACCAGGTAGGGCTCAGAGCCGGGCGCCAACCCGGCATCGAGCAGCCGGGCGATGTGCGGGTGCGACAGCCGCGCCAGCAGGCTGCCTTCGCGCATGAAGCGGGCCGCGCCACCGCGCGCCGAAAGACCTGCGGCGAGGAACTTGATGGCGACCTGGCCGTCGAAGCGCCCGTCGGTGCGACGCGCCAGCCACACCATGCCCATGCCGCCCTGGCCGATCTCACGCTCGATCTCGTAGGCGCCTATGGTCTGGCCTTGGCGCAACTCGGCCGGCAGTCTGGGTGGCTGCAGCAAGAAGCCTTCGCGTTCGATCGCGGTGCGACGGCTCAGCAGGTTCTGGGCGGCTTCGGCAAGGGCGGGATCTTGTTCCCGCAAACCGGCCAGCCGGCGCGCCAATGCTGCCGGGTCGAGCTCGAGCAGTTCGTCGAGCAGGGTGCTCAGGCGCGGCCATTGGTCGAAGTCGGCGAAGAACATCGGTTGCACCAGGATGTGACCCCGCTGTGCAGTGCTTCGGCGCTGCACAGCGCAGCCGGAAGCTGTTCACAAGCGCTGCGATCGGACCGCGTGGGCGCCCGCACGGCGACGGATTCTCACGCTGCCACGGCGCCGGAGCGGCTGAGTTTCTAGGGGCTGCGACGCAGTCCGGCGGCCGGCGTGGTGTTGCGGATGTCCGTTTTGCGGCGTGCACTGCGTCTGAACCGGCATGGAGACAGCGCACGGGGTTCCCCGGCCTCTCCTGACCAGGAGACTGTCATGCACAAAGGCCTGCTGAAACCTTCGTCATCCCATCACGAGCCGGCCGCCGGCCCGCGCCTGAGCGCCGCGGCACGCGCCGCCTGCGCCGTGGCCTCACTGGTGGTCACCGTGCTGCTGGTCGGCAGCCAACTCGGCATTGCGGCGCGCTACGCCAGCCAGGGTGAAACGCAGTGGTCCGCCAAGCCCGCGCCCGCCGCCACGCCGACCGCGCAACAGGCCCGCCAGCCCGGGACCCAGCCCGGTTGATCGACGCCGAACTGCGGCGCGCGGGCGGCGCCGAACGCGAATACGATCCACCGGCATGCGAGCAGCATGGCCAGGTGGAAGGCACACCATGGGTGACATCAGTGCGCTGATCCAGCGCGTCAACGCGGGCGATGCCGGGGCGCAGGACGCGCTCTTTTCGATCGCCTATGGCGAACTGCGCAAACTCGCCCATTCACGCCTGTACCAGGGCGGCCGCGGCACCTGTCTGGACACCACCGCGCTGGTGCACGAAAGCTACCTGCGCTTTGTCAACGGTGGCCGACTGCGCAGCGACGACCGCCGTGCCTTCTTCGCCTACGCCAGTCGTGTCATGCGCTCGGTGATCGTCGACACGGTGCGCGAGCGCCAAGCCCTGCGCCGCGGTGGCAACCTGCAGCGTGTGACGCTCGAGACCCATGTCGCCGACGGCTTGCCGGACGGCGAAGACGATGTGGTGAAAGTGCACGAGGTGCTCGACATGCTGGCCCATGCCGAGCCGCGACTGGCCCAGGTGGTCGAGATGCGCTACTTTGGCGGCTACAGCGAAACCGAGATCGGCCTTGCGCTGGACATCACCGAACGCACGGTGCGGCGCGACTGGGACAAGGCGCGATTGCTGCTGAGCGTGATGTTGCGAGGCTAGACATCACGGGCCTCGCACGGTCAGCGCGTGAGCGCCCTCAGGGCCGCAGACGGGTCGTTTTCGGCGCGTCGAAGTTGTGAATCGGCGCCAAGTGACTTCGACCGAAGGCCTGGCAACCAGCCATCGGTCGACCCGGCCTTGTCCCTGGCGCCTTCCTCAATGCCGCGGCGCGCGCAGCGCGCGTTCGATCTGGCGCACGCTGCGCGCCAGCAGGCCGGCCAGCGTGCGCACGCGGGCGTCGGCCATGCGGTCGTTGGTGGCGGCCACGCTGATGGCGCCGATCGGCCGCCCGAGGGCGTCGCGGAAAGCCTGGCCGATGGCGCTGACGCCCAGCGTGACGCGGTTGCGCACCAGCACATGGCCGGCGCTGGCGGCAGCCGCCATCGAGCTGTCGAGCAGCGCGGCCGGCAACTGCCACTCGCGGTCCAGCGCGTCCTGGCAGCGGCCCAGCACCTGGCCGCGCTCGGGTTCGTCCAGCGCCGCCAGGATGGCCAGCCCGCCGGCGCCGACACCGAGCGGGCGCCGGCTGCCGATCTGCAGCGTCAGCACCCGGATCGGCGACGGCCCTTCCTCGAGGTCGATGCAGACCGCTTCGTCGCCGCTGCGCACCACCAGGTAGGCGGTGTCGCCGGCGTCCAGCGCCAGCCGGTCCAGCGCCGGGCGGCACAGGCCGCGGATGTCGAACTGCTGCGCCGCCGCCAGCCCGAGCTCGAAGGCCAGCGAGCCCAGCGCATAACGCCGCGTGCCTTCGATCTGCCGCGCCAGCCCTTCGGCGATCAGCTGGCGCAGCAGCCGGTGCACGCTGGGGTGGGGCAGCCGCACCTCTTTGGCCAGATCGGTCAGGCCGGCGCCGCGCTGGCCGGCGTTGGCGAGCAGCCGCAACAGCGCGCTGGCGCGCTGCAAGCTGCCGATCGGCTCAGGGTTGCCACTCATCGGGTTCGTGGTTGTGTTCGATAGATGGACAGTTTAGGGGCGAGCGCTGGGCGCTGCTGCACCATGCGCAGCCATCGGGCAGCCATCGGGCACAAGGTTGTCCACTTTCGAGGACGAGAATGAAACTGGCGAGTTTGAAGAGCGGCGGCCGTGACGGCACGCTGCTGGTGGTGAACGCGGCGCTGACCCAGGCCGTTTGCGTGCCGCAGATCGCGGCCACGCTGCAGCAGGCGATCGAAAACTGGCAGCAGGCCGAGCCCGCGCTCGAAGCCGAATACCAGCAGCTGCAGCGCGGCCAGGCCGCGGGCGCGTTTGCGCTCGACGTCACGCAACTGGCCAGCCCGCTGCCGCGCGCCTACCAGTTCCTCGACGGTTCGGTTTACCTGCACCACATGGAAAAGGCGCGCAAGGCGCGCGGCGCCGCGATGCCGCCGAACTACAAGACCGAGCCGCTGATGTATCAAGGCGGCTCCGACGCCTTCATCGGCCCCACCGAAGCGATGCGCCTGCCCAGCGAAGACTTCGACATCGACTACGAAGCCGAGGTCGCGGTGGTGGTCGACGACGTGCCGATGGGCACGAGCGCCGACCAAGCCGGCCCCCACATCAAGCTGGTGATGCTGCTCAACGACTACACGCTGCGCGCGCTGACGCGCAGCGAGCTGCCCAAGGGCTTCGGCTTCCTGCAGGCCAAGCCGACCAGCGCGTTTTCGCCGGTAGCGGTGACGCCGGCCGAGCTGGGCGCGGCCTGGGACGGCCGCCGCCTGGCGCTGCCGCTGCTGTCGGCGGTGAATGGCCGGCGCATGGGCCAGCCCAATG
>JAUYAJ010000263.1 GCA_030693565.1 Rubrivivax sp. | reverse complement strand
GACGAGCGGCCCGCACTGACGTGCGGGCAAGCGGCGCAACGCCGCCCAGTGCCCTTGGCCACCCCGGCCCTCCGGGTAGGCCCCCAGAAAGGGCCCCCACGGCGGTGCAAAAGCTCGCCCGGTCTCAGGACCCGTCTGCGCTTTGCGCCATGATGGCGCCCTTTCTGGGGGCCTACGCGGGCGTGATTCATATCTTCACAGCCTCTCAGACCGCGCCGACGTACTCGCCGCGCGCCGGGTAGTTCTTGGCCAGCGCGAAGTCGAGCGCGCCGATCAACTCGTCGAAATGCGGGCGCGCGAACGGCATCGTCTGCACCGCGCCGTAGTACAGATGGCCTTCGGGGCGGACGATGAAGACGCCGGGCTCGGCGAACAAGGCCGGCTCCTCGATGCCGATCGAGGTCATGCCGCGCGCGGTGCTGATGAACAGCCCCCACTCGCGCGCGCTGCTCAGGCTCAGGCCGTAGCCCATGCGCAGACCGGGCGCGTTCAGCTTGTCGGCCATCGCCTGGGCGCGATCGCGCTCGTCGCTGGAAATGGCGATGACCTTGACGCCGCGCTTTTCGAACTCGGGCTGCAGCCGGCCCAGCTCCAGCAGGTACTTGGCGCAGATCGGGCAGTGCAAGCCGCGGTAGAAGACCACCAGGCTGAAATTGGTGGCGCCGTCTTCGGCGAGTTTGAAGTCACCATGGGCCAGCGTGCTGACCTGCAAGGCGGGTACGAGTTGGCGGGGCATGAGCATGTCGGTGTCTCCGGGTCGGTGTCGGAACCTGGGCGCTGCGACGCAGCATCCAGCAACGGATGGGGCCGACGATAGCGGCCATCGGCTCGGCGTGCAGTGCGCCTGGACAAACCCCGGCGGCCAATGCCAGCGCCGAATCACCGTTGCATCCAGAATACCGCGCCAACCCCGCGCCAGCTCCCTGGACACACTGCGATGAACGCACCACCCGCCCGATCGACGACATGGCAGCGCCTGCTGGCCGCTGCGGCGCTGCTGGCAGCCGCCTCACTGGCCCATGGCGCGGAGCTGACGCTGCTCAGTGGCGGCGCCATCGAACCCGGCCTGCATGCCGCGGTGCAGGCTTTCAAGCAGCAGACCGGCAGCGCCGTCAAGCTCAACTTCAACACCACGCCGCAGATGCGCAGCCGCGTCGCCGCCGGCGATGTCTTCGACGTCGTCATCGCGCCGCCGGTGGCGATCGACGAGTTCGTCAAAAACGGCAAAGTGCCCATTGATCAGCGCGTCGACGTCGGCCGCGTCGGCGTCGGCGTGGCGGTGCGCGCAGGCACGCCGCTGCCCGACATCTCGAGCGCCGATGCCATCAAGCGCCTGGTGCTGGAGGCCGACGCACTGGTCTTCAACCGCGCCTCGACCGGCATCTACTTCGAAGCCTTGCTCAAGCGTTTGGGCGTCTACGAGCAGGTGCTGGCCAAGACCACGCGCTATGCCGACGGCGCCTCGGTGATGGAGCATGTGATCAAGGGCCAGGGCCGGCAGATCGCCTTCGGCGCCAGCACCGAGATCCTGATGCTGCAAGGCAAGGGCTTGCAGATGGTCGGCCCGCTGCCGGCCGAGATCCAGAACCAGACCAGTTACCTGGCGGTGCCGATGGCGGCGGCCGGCAACCCCGAAGGCGCGCGCGCCTTCTTGCGCTTTCTGGCCACGCCAGCGGCCAAGGCGATATTCGTCGCCCACGGCATCGACTGACTCAAACGGCCACCGTCTGCCTGATCGCGCGCTCCCAGCCCGCCATCAGTTCGGCGGCACGCTCGCGCGCCATCGCCGGCTCGAAGCGGCGTTCGACCTGCCACAACCCGGCCAGTTCAGCGCGGTCGCGGTAGACGCCGGCGGCCAGCCCGGCCAGGAAGGCCGCGCCCAGCGCCGTGGTTTCGGTGACGCGCGGCCGCACCACCGGCACGCCCAGCAAGTCGGCCTGGAACTGCATCAGCAAGTCGTTGACGCAGGCGCCGCCGTCGACGCGCAGTTCGGTCAGCGGCGCACTGCCGGCGGCCGCGGCGTCGCGTGCCATCGCCTGCAGCAAGGCCGTGCTCTGGAAGGCGATGCTCTCGAGCGCGGCGCGCGCGATGTGCGCCACCGTGCTGCCACGCGACAACCCGAGGATGCTGCCGCGCGCGTCGGCCTGCCAGTAAGGCGCGCCCAGTCCGGTGAAGGCGGGCACGAGGTGGACACCGCCGCTGTCGGGCACGCTTTCGGCCAGCGCCTGCACCTGGCTGCTGGATCCGATCGCACCCAGGCCGTCGCGCAACCACTGGACGACCGCGCCACCGACGAAGACGCTGCCTTCGAGCGCGAACTCGGGTGCCGGCCCGGTCTGCGCCGCCGCTGTCGTCACCAGGCCATTGGCCGAGGCCTGGAAGCGCTCGCCGATGTGCATCAGCGCGAAGCAGCCGGTGCCATAGGTGTTCTTCGCCAGTCCGGGGCTGAAGCAGGTCTGGCCGAACAAGGCGGCCTGCTGGTCGCCGGCGATGCCGGTGATGGGAATGGCCGCGCCGAACAGCGCGGCGTCGCTGGCGCCGAAGTGATGGCTGGACGGGAACACCTGTGGCAGCACGCTGTCGGGCACGTGCAGCAGCTTGAGCAGTTCGTGGTCCCAGACGTTGTGGCGGATGTCGAACAGCATCGTGCGCGACGCGTTGCTGACGTCGGTGGCGTGCACCTTGCCGCCAGTCAGGTTCCACAGCAACCAGCTGTCGATGGTGCCGAATGCCAGCTCGCCTTTGGCCGCCGCGATGTGCGCGCCGCTGACCTGGTCGAGCAGCCAGCGGATCTTGGTCGCAGAGAAATACGAGTCGATGACCAGCCCGGTGCTGTGGCGGATGGTCTCTTCCAGGCCCTGGGCGCGCAGCTGGGCGCACAGCGGCTCGCCGCGCCGGTCCTGCCAGACGATGGCGTGGTGGATGGGCTGGCCGGTGCGGCGATTCCACAGCACCGTGGTCTCGCGCTGGTTGGTGATGCCGATGGCGCTGATGTCGGCGGCTTTGAGCCCGGCCGCGGCCAGCGCCTCGCGCGCGGTGGCGAGCTGGTCGCGCCAGATCTCCATCGGATCGTGCTCGACCCAACCGGGCTGGGGGAAGATCTGGCGCAGTTCGCGCTGCGCCGACGCCACCGTGCGACCGGCGGCGTCGAAGACGATGCTGCGTGAACTGGACGTGCCCTGGTCGAGGGCGAGGATGTAGCTCATGGGCGCACTCCGGTGCCGGGGCCGGCCGGGCGCCGGCACCGCTGGGCCAACGATAACCGCCGCGCGGCCGGGCTTTGGTAAGGTCAGGCCCGACCCCCGCTACCGGCCGCTGCCATGAGCCCTGCCCTGCCCGCCATCCCCCGCGACCGCCTGCCCGCGCTGCTGCGCGCGATGCCCAAGGCCGAGCTGCACATCCACATCGAAGGCTCGCTCGAACCCGAGCTGATCTTCGAGCTGGCGCGGCGCAACCAGGTCACGCTGCCCTACGCCAGCGTCGAAGCCTTGCGCGCCGCCTACGCCTTCAGCGACCTGCAAAGTTTTCTCGACATCTATTACGCCGGCGCCAGCGTGCTGCTGAAGGAGGCCGACTTCTTCGCCATGGCCTGGGCTTACTTCGAACGTGCGGCGGCCGACAACGTCGTTCACGCCGAACTTTTCTTCGACCCCCAGACCCACACCGCGCGCGGCGTGGCGATGCGCGACATCGTCGTCGGCCTGGCCCATGCCTGCCGGCGCGCCCATGCCGAGTTCGGCATCAGCGCCAAGCTGATCCTGTGTTTTCTGCGCCATCTCAGCGAAGCCGAGGCGATGGCAACGCTGGAAGCAGCGCTGCCTTACCGCGAGCATTTCATCGGCGTCGGCCTGGACAGCAGCGAGCTCGGCCACCCGCCGGAGAAGTTCGCCCAGGTATTTGCACGCTGCCGCGCGCTCGGCCTGCACCGCGTCGCCCATGCCGGCGAAGAAGGGCCGCCGGCCTACATCGAGAGCGCCCTGGACCGCTTGCAGGTCGAGCGCATCGACCACGGCGTGCGCTGCCTGGAAAGCCCGGCGCTGGTGCAGCGGCTGGCGCGCGAGCGCATGCCGCTCACCGTGTGCCCGCTGTCCAACGTCAAGCTGTGCGTATTCCCCAGCCTGGCCGAGCACAACCTGAAGGCGCTGCTCGACGCCGGCCTGTGCGCCACCGTGAACAGCGACGACCCGGCCTACTTCGGCGGCTACATCAACGACAACTTCGTCCAGACCTTTGCGGCGCTGCCGGCGCTGGACGCCTCGCACGCCCACCAGCTGGCACTGAACAGCTTCGAGGCCAGCTTCGCCCCCGCTGCCGACAAGCTGCGCTGGCAGGCGCAACTGGATGCGGCGTTCGCGACCGCTGCCTGACGGCTCAGCGAGAAACGGCCGCTTCCGCGCGTGCCGAGGCGATCGGGTGGTCGCCTGCGCTCATGCCCGGGGACAGAGCCCCGGGCGTGCGCCAGGCACCAACAGTCCACCGGACTGTGGGTGTCCGGGCGAACTCCTCCGGCCCGGGCTACGCCCGGCCCTCCCCCTTTACTTCGCTACGGCAACCACCCGACCGCCTCGGCAGGCACCGTCGTTGGCATGCGCCTGTCCGCCGGAACAGCCTCAGCCCGCCAGCGCCCGCAACAGCCGCGGCGCCTCGGCGCCGAAGGCATAACTGTCCATGCCCAGACAGCCATAGGTGATGCTGTCGTGCAGCCGCAACCCGGGGTGCCCGCTGCCACCTGCGCCCGCCGCCGGATAGAAGGGCAGCCAGTGTTCGTCGGTCGGGTGCATCAGCGCCGCATGGGGGGCGCGGGCGCAGTAGTCGTGCAGCGCGGGCCAGTCGGGCGCCGCGGCCTGTGCCTGAACCCAGGCACGGAACTGCGCACTCTCGGCGATCTCCGGGGCGTCCACCGGCGGCTGGCCGCCCGCGTAGACCAGCCGCAGGTTGTGGGTGACGCTGCCGGTGCCGACGATCAGCACGCCTTGCGCGGCCAGCGGCGCGAGCGCTGCGCCCAGCGCCACCAGCTGCGCCGGCGTCCAGCTCGGCACCCAGGCCAGCGGCAGCACCGGGATGTCGGCGTCCGGGAACATGTAGCGCAGCGGCGTCCAGATGCCGTGGTCCAGCCCACCCGCTTCGGCGCGCTGCACAGGCAGGCCGGCGCCTTCCAGCAAGGCCTGCACCTGGGTGGCCAATTCGGGCGCGCCGGGGGCGTCGTAACGCAGCGCCGACAGCGCGGCCGGGAAGCCGCCGAAGTCGTAGACCGCCTGGTGCTGCAGCGCCGCCAGCAAGGTGGGCTGGCGCGCCAGCGTGTGCGCCGACAAAGCCAGGATGGCGCGCGGCCGGCCGAAGGCCGACACCAGCGCCGGCCCCAGCCGCTGCATGAAGGCGCCGGCTTCGCGCGGCTCCAGCGCCGTCATCGGTGAACCATGGGAGATGAAGAGCGGCGGCAGCGGGGCGGTGTGGAAGTCCATGTCTGCATTGAAGCACCTCCGCCCGGCGGCGGGCTTCAAGCACTTTGCACCCAGGGTTCGAATTCCCAGCCCGCTTGCGGCCGCCAGCGCTTGCGCTAAGGTCGCGCCCATGAACGATGCCATTCCCCGCCCGCCTTCGATCCGCGCCCTGGCCTGGCGCCAGACCGTGCGCGACTTCCGTGCCGGCGAGCTGCGGCTGCTCGCCGTGGCGGTGCTGCTGGCGGTCTGCCGCG
>JAUYAJ010000260.1 GCA_030693565.1 Rubrivivax sp. | reverse complement strand
ATGGCGAATTCCAGTCGCTGCTGTCGGGCGCTCGCCACCAGGTCACGGTGCGCAGGAAGCGCGTCGACGCGCGCTACTTCAGTCCGTCCGTGCCGTCCACCCACCAGCCGCGCTTCAGCGTCGCGCCCGGCGTGCGGCTGCTGCCGCCCAATGCCTTGCCCGGGCTGTGGCAGGGCATGAGCCGCGACCCGGGCGCCGAGACGCCGGCGCAGCGCTTTGTGGTGCTGGGGGCTGGCAAGACCGCGATGGACACGCTGATCTGGTTGATGGCCAGCGGCGCCGACCCGGCGCAGCTCGAATGGGTGGTGCCGCGTGACTCGTGGCTGGTGAATCGGGTGACGACGCAGGCCGGGCTGGCGTTCTTCAAGGAATGCATCGGCAGCCAGGTCGACCAGATGGCTGCGCTGGCCACCGCCACCTCGACCGAAGACCTGTTCCTGCGCCTGGAGGCCTGCGGCGCGCTGCTGCGCATCGACACCCAGCGCATGCCGAGCATGTTCCACCTGGCCACGATGACGCCCGCCGAGGTGGCCGTGCTGCGCCGGGTGCAGCAGGTGGTGCGGCTGGGCCGGGTGCAGGCCGTTCACGCCGACCACCTGCAGCTGGAGCAAGGCCAGGTGCCGGTGCAGCCGGGCAGCTTGTTCATCGACTGCACGGCGTCGGCAGTGGAGGCGCGGCCGGTGCGGCCCATCTTCCAGGCGGGTGAGATCGTGCTGCAGATGGTGCGCCTGCCCCAGCCCGCCTTCAGCGCCGCGCTGACCGCCTATGTGGAAGCGCACTACGAAGGCGACAAGGAGAAGAACCGCTTGTGCGGCTCGGTGCCGTTCCCCCAAACCTTGGCCGATTACCCCAAGGCGATGATGGTGGCGATGTGGAACCAGTTCCAGTGGGGCCAGGACAAGCCGCTGCGCGAGTGGATACGCAGCAGCCGGCTCGACGGTTTTGGCAAACTGGTGTCGGGCATCGCGCCCGATGACCACGAGAAACGCGACATCGTCGCGCGCTTCAAACAGCAGGCTGCGGCGGCGATGGCCAACATCCCCAAGCTGGTGGCTGGCGGCTGAGGCCGCAGGTCGCGCAGCGGTCGGTGCCGTCGGGCCGGCGCGATCGCCGACATCCCGCAGGTGGATCGACGGAGTTGTCCGTGTGCCGGCGGTTGTGAGAACTCCACGGCTACGCGCTGCGTCCAACCCACCTCCAAAACGCCAGCGCAGGTCGTCGACAATGGCAGCGGCATCCCGTTCATTCACTCCATGCAAAACGCCCCCCGCATCACTGACCGCGAGCGCTGCTCGATCGTTTCTTTCGCGCCCTTGCTTGATTGAAGGCCGATGGCTTTCGACATCGACACCCTGGAGGCCTTGCGCCGGCAACACCCGGCCTGGCGACTGCTGCAGGCCGACTCGGCCGCTCTGGTGGCGAGCTTCCTGCACCGGGTGTTCGTGCTGCCCAACCGGCGTGTGATCCCCCAGGCCGAGCTGGCCTCGGCGCTGGACGACACGCTCTACGCCGTGCGCGAACAGCGCGGTCCCGCCAGCTATCCGAAGCCGGCGCTCGTCTACCTGAACGACTGGGCTGCGAACGACAAGGCCTGGCTGCGCAAGTTCTACCCGCCGGGCTCCGACGAGCCGCACTTCGACCTCACGCCGGCCACCGAGAAGGCCCTGGCCTGGCTGGGGGCCCTGAGTGAACGCAGCTTCGTCGGCACCGAGTCGCGCCTGCTGACGCTGTTCGAGTTGCTGCGCCAGATGAGCGAGGGCAGCGAAACCGATGCCGAAGTGCGGGTGCAGGAACTGCAGCGCCGGCGAGATGCCATCGACGCCGAAATCGAACGCGTGCGTGGGGGCGACCTGGCGTTGCTGGGTGACACCGCGCTGAAGGAGCGCTTCACGCAATTCGCTGCGCTGGCGCGCGAGCTGTTGGCCGATTTCCGCGAAGTCGAGCACAACTTTCGCGGCCTCGACCGCCGGGTGCGCGAGCGCATCGCGCTGTGGGACGGCAGCAAGGGGGCGCTGCTGCAGGACATCCTGGGCGAGCGCGATCTCATCGCCGAGTCTGACCAGGGCCGCAGCTTTCGCGCCTTCTGGGACTTTCTGATGTCGCGCGACCGGCAAGAGGAATTGAGCGCGCTGCTCGACCGCGTGCTGCAGCTCGAACCGGTGGCCGGCCTGGCGCCCGACCCACGCCTGCGGCGTGTGCACTACGACTGGCTGGAAGCTGGTGAGCAGACGCAGCGCACGGTGGCTCTGCTGTCGCAGCAGCTGCGGCGCTTTCTGGACGACCAGGCTTTCCTGGAGAACCGCCGCATCATGGACATCCTGCGCCGCATCGAAGCCGGCGCGCTGGCGGTGCGCGCGCAGCAGCCGGCTGGGGACTTCATGATCATCGCCGACACCGCGCCCGGCATCGATCTGCCGATGGAGCGCCCGCTCCATGCCCCGGCCGTGAAGCTGGCCCTCGCCAGCGCCCGCATCGCCGCCGGCGACGAAGACCTGGACGCCGCGGCCTTGTTTTCGCAGTTCATCGTCGACAAGGCCGCGCTGGCGCAGCATGTGCGGCGCAGCCTGCAGCAACGCACGCAGGTCACGCTGGTCGACCTGCTGGCCAGCCGGCCGCTGCAGCAGGGTCTGGCCGAATTGGTGGCCTACCTCAGCCTGGCCGCTGAGCCCGGTAAGGCGGTGATCGACGACAGCGTGCAGGAGCTGGTGAGCTGGCGGGCGCGCAGCGGGCAGCACAAGAGCGCGAGCCTGCCGCGCGTGATCTTCACCAAGTGACCATGGCCAATGAACCTCTGACACAAAGTCTCCCGGCCGCCGAACTGTCTGCCGTGCTCATTCCCTTGCTCAAGGGCGTGAGCTACCGCGCCGACGATGCGGCGCACTGGAGCGTGCTGCTGCAGCTTCAGGCTCGCGTGCGCGACCACGCGGCAGTGCTCGGGCTGGAGCTGATGCTCGACGAGGCAGAGGGATATGCCTTCCTGCGCTCGCGCACGGTGCCCGACGACGACCCCGCGGCCAGGCTGCCGCGCCTGGTGGCGCGCCGGCCGCTGTCGTTCCCGGTGAGCCTGCTGCTGGCGCTGCTGCGCAAGAAGCTGGCCGAGTTCGATGCGGCTGGCGGCGACACGCGGCTGATCCTGTCTCGCGAGCAAGTGGCCGAGCTGTTGCGCGTTTTCGTGCCCGAAGGCAGCAACGAGGCGCGGCTGATCGACCAGGTGGACACCCAGCTCAACAAGATCGTCGAACTGGGTTTCGTGCGCCGGCTGCGGGGCCAGGACGGCATGTTCGAGGTGCAGCGCATCCTCAAGGCATTTGTCGACGCGCAGTGGCTGGGTGATTTCGACATGCGGCTGGCGGCCTACCGGGCGCAATTGCAAGGCAAGACGGGGCCTGACGATGAAGAGTGAATCCCTGCCGCTGGACTTCAGTGTCGACGAGAGCCTGTCGGGCTTTCGCCTGCAGCGGCTGGAGGTCTTCAATTGGGGAACCTTCGACGGCCGGGTCTGGACGCTGCGCGCTGACGGCCGCAACGCCTTGCTGACGGGCGACATCGGCTCGGGCAAGTCGACCTTGGTCGACGCCGTGACCACGCTGATGGTGCCCGCCCACCGCGTGGCCTACAACAAGGCGGCCGGCGCCGATGCGCGCGAACGCACGCTGCGCAGCTACGTGCTGGGCCACTACAAGGCGGCGCGCAGCGATCTGGGCGGCACCGGCCGGCCGGTGGCCTTGCGCGGACCGAACAGCTATTCGGTGATCCTGGCCGTGTTCCACAACGCCGGCTATGACCAGACAGTGACGCTGGCGCAGGTGTTCTGGCTGAAGGACCCCGCCGCTCAGCCGCTGCGGCTGTACGCGGTGGCCGAGAAGGCACTGAGCATCGCGGGTGACTTTGCCGACTTCGGCACCGACATCGTCAAACTGCGCAAGCGCCTGCGATCCGCCGGCGTGGTGGTCGAAGACAGTTTCCCGCCCTATGGCGCGCTGCTGCGTCGCCACTTCGGCATCCACAACGAGCAGGCACTCGAACTGTTCCACCAGACGGTGTCGCTGAAGTCGGTGGGCAACCTGACCGACTTCGTGCGCAGCCACATGCTCGAACCCTTCGACGTGGCGCCACGGCTGACGGCGCTGATCGCGCACTTCGACGACCTCAACCGCGCCCACGAGGCAGTGCTGAAGGCGCAGCGCCAGGTGGCGCTGCTGCAGCCGCTGGTGGCCGACGGCGAACGCCATGCCGAGCTGGCGGCGGCCATCCAAGCGCAGCGTACCGCGCGCGAAGCGCTGCAGGCCTGCTTTGCCGTACACAAGGCGGGGCTGCTGGATCAGCGCCTGCAGCACCTGGCCGATGAGCTGGCGCGCTACGACCACCACATCAAGCGTCAGGCCGCACAACAGCATGAGCAGCAGGCGCAAGAGCGTGAGTTGCGCCGTGCCATGGCCGACAGCGGGGGCGACCGCATCGAACGGCTGGCGCTGGAGATCTCGCGCAAGGAAGCGCAGAAACAGCGACGCACCGAGAAGGCCGCGCGCTACGACGATCTGCGCCAGGCCCTGGGCCTGCTGGCGCTGCATCAGGCCGAAGACTTCCTGACCCAGCGCGCCTTGTGCGCACCGCTGCGCGAAGCTGCCGCCGAACGTGAGACCGCGCTGCAGAACGAGTTGAACGAACTGGGCGTGGCCTTTGCGCAGGGCCGCCTGGAGCATGCCGAGTTGACGCAGGAGCTGGTTAGCCTGAAGGCGCGCCGCAGCAACATCGACGCCCAGCAAGTGGCCTTGCGCACCGCGCTGTGCCAGGCGCTGAAGCTGGACGAGGCGCTGATGCCCTATGCCGGCGAGCTGATTCAGGTGCGCGATGACGAGCGCGACTGGGAGGGCGCGGCCGAGCGGCTGCTGCGCAGCTTTGGGCTGTCGCTGCTGGTGCCTGACGGGCACTACGCCGCCGTCAGTGAATGGGTCGACCGCACGCAGCTCAAGGGCCGCTTTGTCTACTTCCGCGTCCGACCTGGAAAGAGGGACTTGCGCGGCGAACTGCCTACGCCGCATCCCGACTCGATGGCGCGCAAACTCTTGATCAAGCCAGATTCACCGTTCTACGCTTGGCTGGAACGCGAACTGGTCCATCGCTTCGACTTGGCCTGCTGCAGCAGTCAAGACCAGTTCCGCCGCGAGGCGCGCGGCGTCACGCGGGCCGGCCAGATCAAGGGCGGCGGCGAGCGCCACGAAAAGGATGACCGCCATCGCATCGACGACCGCAGCCGCTACGTGCTGGGCTGGAGCAACCAGGCCAAGATCGCGGCACTGGAGTCCAAGGCAAAGGTGCTTCAGGCGCGCCTGGTTGACGCGGGCCAGCGCGTTGCCGCACTGCAAAAGCAACAGCAGCAGGCGCGCGAGCGGCTGCAGGCACTGGACAAGCTGGAGGAATACCGCGATTGGGCCGAACTCGACTGGCGCAGCAGCGCTGCAGAGCTGGCTGCGCTGCAAGATGAGAAGCAGCGGCTGGAAGCCGCATCCGACGTGCTGAAGGCACTGGCGGCGCAACTCAGCGCCCTGGAAACTGCACTCGCCGACACGGTCACCCGGCTGAAGGAACGCGAGGCCGAACGAGCGCGCACGTTGCTGAAACAGGAGCAGGCGCTGGCCCTGCGCGCGGCCAGCCAGCAGCGGCTGGACGCACCGGACTTCGCGGCCCATGCCCAGCACTTTGCGCTGATCGAAAGCTGGCGCGCCCAGGCCCTGGGCGAACACACGCTCAGCGTCGAGGCTTGCGACGGCCGCGAACAGGACATGCGACGCTGGCTGCAGGAACGCCTCGACGCCGACGACAAGAAACTGGCGCGGCTGACCGAGAAGATCGTGCGCGCCATGACCGAATACAAGGAGGCCTTCAAGCTTGACACGCAGGAGGTGGACGCCAGCGTGGCGGCGACCGGCGAGTACCGCGCCATGCTGGCGCAGCTGCAGGCCGACGACCTGCCGCGCTTCGTGGCCCGCTTCAAGGAGCTGCTCAACGAGAACACCATCCGCGAGGTGGCCCACTTTCAGTCGCAATTGCACCGCGAGCGCGAGACCATCAAGGAGCGGGTGGTGCGCATCAACGAGTCGCTGACCCAGATCGACTACAACCCCGGCCGATTCATCGCGTTGGAAGCGCCGGCCGCGACCGACGCTGACGTGCGCGATTTCCAGACCGAACTGCGTGCCTGCTTAGACGGCACGACCACGGGCTCGGGCGACGCGCAGTACTCGGAAGCCAAGTTCCTGCAGGTCAAGCACATCATCGAGCGTTTTCGCGGCCGCGAGGGTTCGGCCGAGGCCGACCGCCGCTGGGCGGCCAAAGTCACCGATGTGCGCCAGTGGTTCGTCTTTGCCGCCAGCGAGCGCTGGCGCGAGGACGGCAGCGAGCACGAGCACTACGCCGATTCGGGCGGCAAGTCGGGCGGTCAGAAAGAGAAGCTGGCCTACACCATCCTGGCCGCCAGCCTGGCCTACCAGTTCGGCCTGGAGTGGGGCGCGACGCGTTCGCGGTCGTTCCGCTTCGTCGTCATCGACGAGGCCTTCGGCCGCGGCTCGGACGAATCGGCCGAATACGGCCTGCGCCTGTTCCAGCAGCTCAAGCTGCAGTTGCTGATCGTCACGCCGCTGCAGAAGATTCACATCATCGAGCCCTTCGTGGCCAGCGTCGGCTTCGTGCACAACGAGGACGGCAGTGCGTCCAAGCTGCGCAATCTGGCGATCGAGGACTACCGCGCCGAGCGTGATTCAATGACATGACAGCGGCCTGGACCACTAGCGCCGAACTGCGCGCCCAGGTGCTGCGGCGGTGGGACAAGGGCGAACTGCTGGCCGAGCTGGCCAGCCCCGGCAAGCTGTTCCCGCTGCGCCTGAGCCTGCGCGGGCCCACATCGAGCGAGCTGTCCGAGCGCTTCGACGAGGTGCGCGCCTGGACAACCGGGCTGCAGCAGGGCCGCGATCAGGGCTGCCGCCTGGTGATGCGCGAGCTGCACCACCGCGTCATCGGCCGCAACAGCCTGCCCGGCGAGGCCTGGGTCGACACGCTGGACGAGGCGCTGCGCTGGATTGGCAAGGTCCGCGACGCGCGGGCTTTCCGGGCCTTGCTGGATGCGACGCAGCTGCAGCCAAGCTTGCTGCCCTGGCTGCAAAAGCAGCCGCTGCGCGCGCTGGCCCTGGCCGAGGTCTGGCCGCGGCTGCTGGACGTCGTGGCCTGGCTGCTGTTGCACCCGCGCCCCGCGATCTACCTGCGCCAAGTGGACCTGCCCGGCATCCACAGCAAGTTCATCGAAACGCAGCGCGGCGTCTTGTCCGAGCTGCTGGACCTGGCGCTGCCGCTGGAGGCCATTGACGCCACGGCCAGCGGCGCGGCGCAGTTCGCGCGACGCTATGGCTTTCGCGACAAGCCGCAGCGCCTGCGCCTGCGCTTCCTGGACCCGGCCCACACGGCTTGGGTGCCTGGCACCGACGCTGACTACACGCTGTCGCAAGCGGCCTTCGCCAGCTTGGCGACCGACGTGCGGCGGGTCTTCATCACCGAGAACGAGATCAACTTCCTGGCCTTCCCGCCGGCCGCCGCCAGTCTGGTGGTGTTTGGCGCCGGCTACGGCTTCGACGCCCTGGCGCAGGCGGTCTGGCTGCAGCAGCGGGACGTGCACTATTGGGGTGACATCGACACCCATGGCTTCGCGATCCTCGACCAATTGCGTGCGCACTTGCCGCAAGCGCAGTCGTTTTTGATGGACCGCGACACCTTGCTCGCGCACCAGGCGCAGTGGACAGCCGAGCCGCAGCCGACACAGCGCGATCTGCCGCGCCTGAACGAGGCCGAGCGGCGGCTCTATGACGACCTGCGCTGGCGCCGGCTGGCCGACGAGCCGCTGCGGCTGGAGCAGGAGCGCATCGCCTTCGGATGTGTCGAACGGGCCGTGACGGCCACGCTGCGGTAGCGCGGCCGAAGCGACAACAATGTGGCACCCGCCACCGCCGAATGCCCAGCCATGTCTGCTGCCCCCATGCGCAAGTCCGCGCCCGCAACCCGGTCCAAACCCGACGCCGAACCCCGCCTGTCCCGCACCCGCCGACCCGATGCTTTGCCGGTGGCCGACTGGCAAGCCGCGTTGCGCCGCCAGTTCGGGCGCGAGCAGCCCTTTGCCTTGCGCAATCTCGGCGCCGAGCCGGTGTTCTCCACCTTCCGTGTCGACAACCCCGACAGCGGCACGCACTACCTCGTCGCCATCCGTGGTCTGGCGCCAGGACACAACCAGTGCACCTGCTGGGACTACGCCACCAACCACCTGGGCACCTGCAAGCACATCGAATTCACACTGGCGCGGCTGCAGTCGCGCCGCGGCGGCAAGGCGGCGCTGGCCCGCGGCCTCGTGGTTGCGCACAGTGAGATCCGGCTCGAGTACCTGGGTCCACGGCAGCTGCGCTGGCACCCGGGCACCGCCTGCCCGCCGAAGTTTCTGCAGCAGGCAAGGCTGAGCTTCGATCCGCTGGCTGGCTCGGCGCTGCCGTGGAGCCGTCTGGACGATGTTGGCACGCTGTCCCAAGCGGCGCGCAAGGCTGGCCACGAACTGCGGATTGGTGACGATGTCTGGGCCTTCATCGCGCAGGTGCGTGACGCCGAACAGCGCCAGCGCAGCCTCGACAAGGCCTACCCCAAAGGGGCGCACGATACGGCGTTGCACAAGCTGCTCAAGGCCCGCCTGTATCCGTACCAGGCCGAAGGTGCGCTGTTTGCCGCGCGTGCCGGCCGCTCCCTGCTTGGCGACGAGATGGGCCTGGGCAAGACGGTGCAAGCCATCGCCGCGGCCGAGTTGATGGCGCGCCACTTCGGCGTGCAGCGCGTGCTGGTGGTTTGCCCCACCTCGCTGAAGCACCAATGGAAAGCCGAGTTCGCAAGGTTTGCCGACCGGCCCGCGCAGGTCATTCACGGGTTGCGCGTGCAGCGCCAGGCCCAGTACGCCGAAGACGGCTTCTGCCGCATCGTCAACTACGAGATGCTGGCGCGCGATGCCGATCTCATCGATGCCTGGGCGCCGGAGCTCGTCATTGCCGACGAGGCGCAGCGCATCAAGAACTGGAACACGGTGGCAGCGCGCGCACTCAAGCGCATTGCCAGCCCCTATGCGCTGGTGCTGACCGGCACGCCGCTGGAGAATCGCCTCGAAGAGCTGATCTCCATCGTGCAGTTCGTCGACCAGCACCGCCTGGGTCCGACCTGGCAGATGCTGGATGAACACCAACTGCGTGACGAGGCCGGCCGTGTCATCGGATACCGCGCGCTGGGCCGCATCCAGCAGACCCTGGCGCCGGTGATGCTGCGCCGGCGCAAATCCGAGGTGCTGACGCAACTGCCCGAGCGAGTGGACAGCCGCCTGTTCGTGCCGCTGACCCCGCAACAGCGCGAACACCACGACGAGAACGGCGCCGTCGTCACACGCATCGTGTCGCGCTGGCGCAAGACCGGCTATCTGTCTGACGTCGACCAGCGCCGCCTGCAGTGCGCCTTGCAGAACATGCGCATGTCCTGCAACAGCACCTTCCTGCTGGATCATGAAACCGACCACGGCCACAAGGCGGACGAACTGCTGACGCTGCTGGACGAATGGCTGGAGGAACCGGCCGCCAAGGTGGTGGTGTTCAGCCAGTGGCTGGGCACGCACGAGATGATCCGCCGACGCCTGGCCGGCCGGCCCTGGGGCCATGTGCTGTTCCATGGCGGCGTGCCGGGCGAGCAGCGTGGCGCGCTGGTCGAGCGTTTCCACAAGGATGCCGATTGCCGCATCTTTCTGAGCACCGACGCTGGGGGCGTAGGGCTGAACTTGCAGCATGCTGCGGCGCTGGTGGTCAACATGGACCTGCCGTGGAACCCGGCGGTGCTGGAACAGCGCATCGGCCGCGTGCACCGCATGGGCCAGTCGCGCGGCGTGCAGGTCGTCAACCTGATCGGTCAGGGCAGCATCGAAGAGGGCATGCTGGGTGTGCTGGCCTTCAAGAAGAGTCTGTTCGCCGGCGTGCTCGACGGTGGCGCGAGCGAGGTCTTTCTGCAAGGCACCAGGCTGGCCAGCTTCATGAAAAGCGTCGAGCAGGTGGCCGGGGCGATGGGGGTGGACGAAGGGGCGGAGGAGGGTGGGCCGGGCGGCGTTGGCCGGTCACCGACGGGCGCGCGGGGCGCGTCCAGCGAGCAGGATGCCCCGCAGTCGAAAGCGAACTTCGCAGCGACACCGACGCCCGCCACGTTGTCAGAAGCAGCACCGGTGCGGTCGGGAGAATCCGCAGTGGCTGGCGCCAGCGACGACGGCGTCTTGCCCGACGACACGGCTGGGGCTGATCCCTGGGCCGATCTGCTTGAGGTCGGCGCTGCGATGCTTCAGGGTTTGGCCGCGCAGCGTCGGCCTGGCGCAGCACCGCTGATCCGCGTCGAGCGCGATCCGGAGTCGGGCCAGCCCAGCCTGCGGATTCCCATGCCGGATCCGGCGTTGCTGCGACAGTTGGCGAAGGCCCTGTCGCCGTGGTTGAAGAGCTGATTCAAGTGCGCTCCGCCAGCGCACGGGCTACACCGAACGCCTCGCACTGCGCCGAGATTGACAACAGTCGGCTACTTTGATGCGCCCATGAGCGGTAGGCGCATCACTGAAGCGGCGTTGCGCGACAGCATGACTGCTGCTCTTCTGGACTGGTAGACCAGCCAAAGACAGGGCTGGCGCCAACTAGACGCCTACTAGATCCGCCAGGGCAAGAAAGAGCACCGAGGCTTGTGGCCTAAGTGCTTGATTCTTGTGCGGAAATTTGGCTCCCCGACCTGGGGTCGAACCAGGGACCTACGGATTAACAGCCACATCCGGAAGGTCGAAGAAAGTGGTCCAAGTTGTTGATATGGTTAGCTAATCCGGCAATTTTGAGGGGTGAAGTTTGTGCCGTAAAGGGCCTTCCGTAGGCCTGTTTTTCAGGATTCACGGCACGTTTTCGTCACAGTCGCGAGGGCGGTTTTCGTCGCCGGCAGGGGCTATTCGGACGCCGCAGAAGTGGTGTCTGTTGCAATGCCCATCGCCTGGTCGAGGCGACCACTTGATGCGCGTGAACACTAAGCAGATGTTCGTCGAATGTTTGCAATCGACGAATGTTTGAAACATACTAGAGCCCACGCCAACCCGGGACGATTGCCCCTGCCATGCGCTCCGCTGTCACCCACACGCAAAGAGTACTGCAGTTGGTGCGCAAGAACGGCTGGCTGCGCGCGAGCGATCTGGCCGATGCGGGCGTGCCGCGCGCGGTGCTGACGCGCATGGCGGCCAGCGGTCAACTGGAGCGGGCAGCGCGGGGGCTATACCGTCTTCCAGACAGCGGTAGCTCCGAGCATGAAGGCCTGGTGACGGTGGCCAGCAAAGTGCCGCAGGCCGTGGTCTGCCTGCTGAGCGCGCTGCAGTTTCACGGGTTGACCACCCAGCTGCCGTGGCAGGTCTGGATTGCGATGCCGCGCGGAAGCCATGTGCCGCGGCTCAAATACCCGCCCATCAGGATGGTGCAGTTCACCGGCGAGGCCTACACGCAGGGCATCGAGACCCACGAGCGCGATGGCGTCAAGCTGCATGTGTACAGCGTAGCCAAGACTGTCGCCGACTGCTTCAAGCACCGGAACAAGATCGGAATGGACGTGGCGCTTGAAGCGCTGAAGGACGCCAGGGCGCAGGGCAGGGCTAGCTTCGACGACCTGTGGCGCTGTGCCAAGGTGTGCCGCGTTTCCAATGTGATGCGGCCCTACATGGAAGCTTTGGCATGAGCCGCCGGGCCGCTCCCAAGGCGAATACCGGAGCGCGCAGCGCGGAGGTTGCCTGATGAGCTGCTCCGGTGTTCACGCAGCGGGCGATGCGTCCAAAGGGAAGATGGATCGCTGGACAAGGGCGCAGCGATGACCCGGGATCGTGCGGCCTCAGTGAGGGCACGCCTGTTGAACGTCGCCAAAGCGACTGGGACGGACTTCAACCTGGTGCTGGTTCGCTTCGCGCTTGAGAGGCTGTTGTTTCGACTGTCCACTTCAGCCTACTCCGACCGCTTCGTCCTCAAGGGCGCGCTGCTCTTTACGCTCTGGTACGACCTGCCTCACCGCGCGACGCGGGACGCCGACTTGCTGGGATTCGGGCCGAGCGATACCGGCTCGATGGCCGGTGTTTTCAGAGACATCGCGTCGGTCGCGGTCGACGACGGCATCGATTTCGATCCGGCATCGGTTCGCGTCGGAGTTATCCGAAAGGATGCAGGCTACGGCGGCGTGCGGGTCACGCTGAACGGCAAGCTCGCCAACGCACGCTGTGTTGCCCAGGTGGACGTGGGATTCGGGGATGCCGTCACACCGGGCCCGACAGATGCGGTCTACCCCGTGTTGCTGGACGATTTGCCCGCGCCACGCCTGCGCACCTACCCGGTCTACACCGTCGTCGCCGAGAAGTTGCACGCCATCGTGGTGCTCGGCATGGTGAACAGTCGCCTCAGGGACTATCTCGATCTGGTTGTGATCATGGAGCGCGAGGCACTCGATGAGCCGACTCTCGCCCTTGCCATTGCTGCGACCTTTCAGCGGCGTGGCACTGCCCTGCCGAATGCACCGCCTGTCGGCTTGAGCGACGAGTTCGCGCTCGACCCGACGCGCATTGCGCTGTGGCAATCGTTGCTGAAGAAGAACGATATCGTGCATCGGCCGCTGGTGGACGTGGTCACAGTGCTTCGCGTGGCCCTGTGGCCTGCCGTCGTGCAGGCCGGAGCCTTGCAGCTATCGTCGCCATGAGCGAGTACCAGTACTTCGAATTCGCGGCGATCGACCGCCCGTTGACGGACGGCGAGATGGCCGCGCTGCGAGCTGTGTCCACGCGCGCTGTGATAACGCCGTCAGGTTTCGTCAACCACTACGAGTGGGGTGGGCTGAAGGCCGATCCGTTGGATTGGATGCGACGCTACTTCGACGCATTTGTCTACTTGGCCGACTGGGCCCAATGCCGGTTTGCCTTGCGATTGCCGCGCGACATGTTCGGCAAGGCGGAGTTGAAACCCTTCGGTGTGAAGCAGAGCCTGACCATCGATGCGAGCGAGGATCACTGGATCCTCGATTCGTCGCTCGAAGGCAGCGACAACTATGACCGCTTCGCCGAGGATGATGGCAGGGGCTGGATGGGCCGTCTCGTGCCATTGCGCGATGAGCTGATTCGCGGCGATCAACGTTCGCTTTACCTGGGTTGGCTTGCCGCTGCCGCCAAGGGCGAGGTGCCAGAGACCACTTTGGAGCCGACGGTGCCCGCAGGCCTGTCGCAACTGTCCGCGGCCCAGAATGCGCTGGCGGCATTCCTGGAGATCGATGCCGACATCATTGCGGCGGCAGCAATCGGCAGCGCGGACGCGTCCGATCGGCCAGAGTCTGTCGATGCCTGGCTGCAGTCGCTCTCGCCCGACGAGCTTCGGTCGATGCTGAAGTCGATCGTGCGGGCCGACCGCCCCAACCCACAGCGCGAAGTCGCGAGTCGCTATCGAGCGTGGCATCGGCAGCACGCGCCGCAAACGGCGCCCGAGGCGCGCCGTCGCAGTGTGGCCGAGCTGCGGTCTCTGGCTGTGCCGGCCGGCGAGGAGCGTCGCCGCCGGGATGCCTTGGCGCGCGAGCAACAGGCCGCCGCGCGGCGTACGCAGCGCGATGCCCAGCTTCGGCTGCTGATGTCCGATGTCGACAAACGATGGCTTGCCCTTCATCAGCAGGCAGAGCGAGGCAGCGCGTCGGCCTACGAACAGGCTGTGCGGGCCTTGAGCGACCTGGCGGAGGCCTATGCCATCGTCTCCGATCGCAAGACCTTCGATCGCGAGTTGCGGCGCTTTCTGGTCCGCCACGCGAAGCGCGGTGCCCTGCTGCGACGGCTCACCGAGGCTGGGCTCTGGCAGTCATGACCGATGAGGGTGACCTTCCCACGGACCTGCGCGCCGAGAACGCACGCCTGGTCGCGCTGCTGGAGTCGCACGGCATCGAATGGCGACGGACCGCTAACGTCGATGTGCAGCACACCCCTTCGGCGCTGAACACCGATCAAAAGGTTGCGCTGTTCCGTCGCCTGTTCCGTGGTCGGACCGACCTCTATCCCGTGCGCTGGGAGAGCAAAGCCGGCAAGACTGGCTACGCACCGGCGTGCGCCAACGAATGGCGCGCGGGCATCTGCGAGAAGCCGCGGATCAAGTGTTCAGACTGTGGCCACCGCAGCTTGATCGCGCTGACCGACCGGACGATCTTTGATCACCTTGCCGGGCGGCACACCACCGGCGTCTACCCGCTGCTCACCGACGACACCTGCAACTTCCTGGCCGTCGACTTCGACGATGCCGAGTGGCGCGAGGATGCGAAGGGCTTCGCGAAATCGTGTCGTGAGCTGGGCGTGCCTGTTGCATTGGAAGTGTCGCGCTCGGGCGAGGGTGCGCATGCCTGGGTGTTCTTTTCGACGAGCGTAGCTGCACGCGATGCACGGCGCCTGGGCACGGCGTTGATCAGTTTCACTTGTGCTCGGACCCGACAACTGAAGCTGACCTCCTACGACCGCTTATTTCCGAGCCAGGACACCCTGCCCAAAGGCGGCTTCGGCAACCTGATCGCGTTACCGCTGCAGAAGCAGCCTCGCGAGCAAGGGCGCAGCGTGTTCGTCGACGATGCGCTACAGGCGTTTCCGGATCAATGGGCGTACTTGGCATCCATCGAGCCGATGGCGCCGCGAGATATCGAGCCGACGATTCTTCGAGCGACGGGTGGATCGCACCCTCTCGACGTGACTTTCGTGGCCGACGAGGACTCGCTGGAGCCGTGGAAGCCGCGCTCGTCGGCCACGCAGCGATTGGCTGGTCCGATGCCCGAGTCGGTCGCGGTGACGCTGGCCAATCTGGTCTATGCAGCGAAGGCACAACTGCCGCAACCGCTCGCGAACCGGCTGGTGCGCCTGGCCGCCTTCCAGAACCCTGAGTTCTACCGGGCGCAGGCCATGCGCATGCCGGTGTGGGACAAGCCCCGAGTCATCGGGTGCGCCGAGAACTTCCCGCAACACATCGGCCTGCCACGCGGTTGCCTGGATGCAGTTCAACAACTCTTTCGGGATCAAGGTATCCGCTGCGATCTGCGGGACGAACGCTCGACGGGCGAACCTCTGGTGGTTACGTTCGTCGGCACGTTGCGGCCTGACCAGCAGGCGGCAGCCAAAGCCATGCTGAAGAACGACACCGGCGTGTTGTGTGCGCCGACAGCTTTCGGCAAGACAGTGACAGCCGCTGCGATGATCGCCAGCCGTGGCGTGAATACTCTGGTGCTCGTCCATCGCATCGAGTTGCTCAGGCAGTGGAAGGAGCGCCTGCAGTCGCTTCTCAGCGTTGGTCCGGACGTCGTCGGCACCGTCGGCGGTGGCAAGGCCAAGCCGACCGGCAGGATCGACGTTGCCGTGATGCAGTCTCTTGTCGGGAGGGGTCAACGCCAAGGCGAGGTCAGCGCCTTGGTCGAGAACTACGGCCACGTCATCGTCGACGAATGCCACCATCTGTCGGCCTTCTCGTTCGAAGCGATCCTGAAGCGGGCCAAGGCCAAGTACGTGCTCGGCCTGACGGCTACTCCAGTACGGCGCGACGGTCAGCAGCCGATCATCTTCATGCAGTGCGGTCCGATCTGGCACACCGCGGCGAAGCCGGAAGGTGCACCGCAGACGCTGGAGGTGACGCCGCGCTTTCTGTCGACAGCGATCGTCGTGCATTCCGACGCCGGAATCCAGGAGGTCTTCCGGACACTGGCGGTCGATGACGCTCGTACGGCCAGCATCGTCGGGGAGATCGTCGACGCCTATCTGCAGGGGCGGAAGGTTCTGGTCCTGACCGAGCGCACGGAGCATCTCGCCGCAATCGATGCGGCCTTGAGCGGGTTGATCCAGAACCTGGTCACGCTGCAAGGCCGTTCGTCGAAGAAGCAGCGCGCGGCCGTGCTGGCGACACTGGAAGCGCTGGCGCCAGACGCGCTGCGAGTCTTGTTGTCCACCGGCAAGTTGGTTGGCGAGGGATTCGACCACCAGCCGCTCGACACTCTGATCTTGGCGATGCCGATCTCGTGGAAGGGAACCTTCAGCAATACGCTGGCCGCCTGCACCGCGAGCACGCGGACAAGACACACGTGCGGATCGTGGATTTCGTCGACTCAGGTCATCCGGCGCTGATGAGGATGTGGTCGAAACGCCAGATTGGCTATCGCGCCATGGGATACCGGGTGGAAACCTCGGCTGGCGACCTCTTCATCTCCGACAACCTGCAGGGTGATGGACCAGCGCTTGCGCCTCTTCCATCGTCGACGACGCCGGCCAGCGTTCACCCAGGCCGTTCAGGGAACACCAACCGATAGCTCTTCAAGTCCTCCTCGAACGCATGGCACGCCGCCAGTCGAGCGCGGAGCTGATCACGCGGCACGCCATAGTCGAACGCGGCCGACCATGACTGGATACGTGTCATGGCGGCCACGAAGGGTTTCGCGTCGGCGTTGTTGCTGAGTGCCTTGAGCGGCAGCAGGTAGTCCTCGCGGTAGACGGTCGGCACGATGATGCGGCTCAGGCCCACTGCGCTCAGCACGCAGTTCATCGCCAGTCGTGCCGTTCGCCCGTTGCCGTCGATGAAGGGGTGCACCTCGCTGACGACGAACATGGTCATCAGTGCGCGTGCCAAGGGGTCCACCAGCGCCAGGATGCGCTCGAAGGCCTCGCGAAGTGTGCCGGGCACCAGCTCGGGCAACACGAAGACCGTCGAGCCCGCCTGGTTGACCCGATCCTTCCATTCGCCGGGCTTCTTGTCGGGCCGCTGCTGCATGACCTGTGCGTTCACGCTCTTGAGCCAGGCCAGGAAAGCGTCGGCATCCTGTGCCGGTCGGTCGCGCCAGGGCGAGCGTGTCGCCGCCGCGAAAGTGCCGAGGATGTCGTGCGAGTCCGCGCTGCGGTTCTCAATGATCCGGCCGTCGAAGACGATGCTTTCGGCCTCGGCGACAGTGAACGTCGTGCCTTCGATGTAGTTGGAGAAGTACGATTCGAAGAAGGCGAAGTTCTCGCGTGCGAGGCCGGCTGGGGCCGGGTCAGCGATGGCGGCAAACACCTCGCGGTTCAGTGCCGAGAAGAGCGTGTCGAACAGGTCGAGGCGGCTCGGGTCGTTGGGCCGACCGGCAGCGCGCGTGACCTTTGAAAATGAGGACTGACGCGCCGACAGGTTGCGCGCAGCGTGTGTACCCAGCAGCGCGCCGACGATGCCGTCCAGGCGCGCGAACTGAGGCGTCATGTCCAGCAAGGCGGCCAGCGTTCGACATGCATCGCGCAGATCGTTCAGCCTGTGCTCGCCGCGCAGGGCCAGCATCTTGTCGAGTTGCACCTCGACCTCCTGCTGAGGCAGCACGCGCTCAGACCAGCCACGACCTCGACTCAGGTTCTCCAGGAACCGCCGAGACTCGCTGGCCAGGAACAGGGAGCCGTAGGGCACGTCCCGCGCGGCGCCATCGGTGACGGCTGGCGGTCCGGGCAGCACCTCGACGGTCAACCCCGGCAGCTCCAGCTTGCGGCGCGTCCTGCCGCGTGTGACAAGCAGCTTGCCGGCCTGAGGCCGGCCGTCGAACGCTGAGCGGTGCGAGATCACGCCGCCGGGCAGCAGATGGCCGACGATGGCGCGCCAGTGGCGCAGCACCACCGACTCGGCCGGCGCGTCCAGATTGGAGGTGTAGACGCCTGCGTAGAGCTTGCGCAGGTGCCCGTCGGCAGCCAGGCGGCGCACGCGCTTGGACTGAGCCTGGTCTGTGCCCTGACTGAACAGGATCTCGGGCAGCGTGTCCATGAATGAGCGCTTTGCGGCTGCGGTTTCTGAAGAAGTGTCCATAGAATGCCACGAACGGGCTCTGTTTGTCCAAAAACAACTTCTTTCGATGCTTCAGCCGTTGTCCAGATTCATCACATTTCGCGCGTTGAGTACGCTCCAATTGTCCATAAACAAACCACTTGTGCTTGATTTCGTCCGGCTTTCCCAAAGAACGGCTGGCCAGCCGGCCCGCAGCGCGCCGGGTTCTCGGACAGGAATCGAACTTCATCTGTGCGAAGCTGTCGCCATTGGCCCGGCGTGCTCGGCCCACACCCACCACGGACAAGCAAGCACCCTTCGCCGAGCAGATGCCACAAGCTGGGTCGGAAAGCGCCGAGGCTTGGGGCCACAAGACCGAGAACTGTCGGACGCCTGAGGGAGACCGCCGTTGGACCTGAAAGCCCTGCAGACCACGCTGCGCGAGTTCGCCGCCGGGCGCCGAATTTGGTGAAAGACAGCAGCCGTTTCACACGCCGAAGAACCTGGCCATGGCGCTGATGGTGGAGGCGGCCGAGTTGGCCGAGATCTTCCAGTGGATGACGCCCGAGCAGTCGCAGGCCGCGCGCGGCGACCTCGTGTTGCAGGAGCAGGTTGCGGACGAGGTGGCCGACGTGCTGCTGTACCTGGTGCAGATTGCCGACCACACGGGCATCGACCTGAAACGCGCTGTCGGACGCAAGCTCGTCAAGAACTCGAAGAAGCACCCGGCGCTGCGGTCCGGCCTGCCTGGCTTCCGGGTGGGTACAGGTGCCGCCGGGGACACCGAGACCCACGTGCTGGTGGATTGGGAGAACGTGCAACCCAAAGATGCCGACATCCGGTCCCTGGTGCCCGACGTCACCGACATCTGGCTCTTTCATGGGCCGAACCAGAAGGGCGTGGTGGCAAAGCATGCATCGTTCGGCGAGAAGGCGACGCCGGTGAAGATCGCGCGCACGGGCAAGAACGCGCTGGACTTCCACCTCTCCTTTTACATCAGTAGTGTCCGGTTAATTTGAAGTCAGCCAGCTACAAAGCCAATGCTGGCGTGGGTTTCGAGCGCTTTTTGGGTGTCCACGATTTGAATTTCTGGCTCGATTCATGTGCGCGTTTACCTGTACCCGAGGTTCGATGGAGTTGTGCTTTTCCGCAGGCGTGCGTAGTTTGAGTTCTTGCGATGCTCGCGGGTTTGGACAACCCGGGGTGACGCATGAATGCGGGCAAGACGCTGTTTGCGCAGGTGATGGAGTTCGTGCCGTGGAAGACCTTCGGACGTATCGTCGAGCGCCACCGAGGCGATGCGGGTGCGCGCACGTTGGGGTGCGCCGACTTGTTTCGCGTCATGGCGTTCGCCCAGCTCACGTGGCGCGAGTCGCTGCGCGACATCGAAGCCTGCCTGGCGGCCAATCAGGCCAAGCTGTTCCACATGGGGCTGAAGGCGCCGCCGGCTCGCTCGACGATGGCCGATGCGCTGAACCAGCGCGACTGGCGCATCTATCACGCGCTGGCTCAACGCTTGATCGTGCGGGCCAGGGCGCTGTATGCCCAAGAGCCGTCGTTGCTGGACCTCGATGCCAGTGTCTATGCGCTGGACGCCACCACCATCGACCTGTGCCTGAGCCTGTTCGACTGGGCACCGTTTCGCTCCACCAAGGCCGCCATCAAGCTGCACACGCTGCTGGACCTGCGTGGGGCAATCCCCGCATTCATTCACATCAGCGACGGCAAGCTGCACGACGTCAATGTGCTGGACATCCTGCCCGTGGAGGCCGGGGCCTTCTATGTGATGGATCGCGGCTACCTGGACTTCGAGCGCCTGTACGCGATGCATCAGGCCGGCGCCTTCTTCGTCACACGCGCCAAGGCGGGCATGGATGCGCGGCGCGTGTACTCGGCCACCGTGGATCGAACCACAGGGGTCATCTGCGACCAAAGCGTGATGCTCAACGGTCACTACTCTGCGCATTCCACTGATCGCGGACACCCATTCCAGTCTGATCGCGGACACCGTGGGTGAGGTGCCCGAGTGACGGTCCGGATGGTAGGTCAACTGCCCGCCATCAATTTGGAACGCTGTCCGCGATGAGTGTGGAGC
>JAUYAJ010000242.1 GCA_030693565.1 Rubrivivax sp. | reverse complement strand
CGCCACGGGGCCAAAGACGCGGTTTTATGTGCCGAATAGCGTGCAACACCACACTAGGGACGCGGCTGCGTATTCAGGTCCCGCTTCCAAGGCCTTGGACCCCAAGGCGCCCTTGGTCGGTCAGAACAACTCGGCGTCGCTGGCGCGCACGGCGTCGACGACCAGGCCGCGCGTCAGCAGGTCGGCATAGCTGACGACCTGGTTGCGGCCGCTGTCCTTGGCGTGATAGACGGCTTTGTCGGCGCGCTCGAAGGCGCTGGTCGGGGTGTCGCCCGCCTGGACCTCGGTGAAACCGATACTGACGGTGATGCGGCCAACGCGCGGGAAGCCGTAGCCCTCGACGCCGTGGCGCAGGCGCTCGAAAGCCTGTGCGGCCTCGTGGACACCGCCGCAGCGCAGCAGGACGACGAACTCTTCGCCGCCGAAGCGGTACAAGCGGTCGTGGTAGCGAAAGCAGCTGTGCATCAGCCGCGACAGCAGCAGCAGCACTTCGTCGCCGATCAGATGGCCAAAACTGTCGTTGACCACCTTGAAGTGGTCGATGTCGATGACGCCGAGCCACGGTCGGCCGCCGCCGCCGGCACGCCGCGAGTCGTCGGCGACGTCGGTGCCGGTGACAGGCGCCGCCAGCGCGACGGCGGCGGTGCGGTGGAACGAGGCATCGAAGGTCTGCCGATTCAGCAAGCCGGTCAGGTTGTCGCGCTCGCTGTAGTCGAGCAAGCCCTCGAAGTTGCGGTAGATGCGCAGGATGTTGCAGACCTGGCTTTTCAAGCGCCTCGACAGCGGCTTCGCACTGTGGATCTCCAGCACACCGACGCCTTCGCGGTCGGTGGCCAGCGGAAACAGGTGCAGCGTCTGCTCGCCACCGACGACGCGCGACTCCTGGCCCAGCAGGCAGGCATGGCGTTCGGGGTACTCGTGCAGCAGCGGCAGGCTGGCGAGGTCGGTCCACAACGGGTCGGCACTGGCGGTGACGTCCCCTTCAAGCATGCGCGCACGCGTCATCCAGTGCTGCGCACCGGGCTCGCCGACGCAGCGGTAGATCGCCACGCACAGCGGTTGCAGCAGATCGCGCAGGGCGCCGACCAAGGTGGCGTCGAGGACGTCGCGATCGCGGAATCCGGTCAACCGCGCCAAATATTCTTCGACTTTGGACATGATCTCGGGTCACGCGAGTCAAGGGCTTTGCTGCTGCGCCGCAAGGCCAGGGGCATGCGGTCCTCAGGTCGGAATGTCGGCGCCCGCATGGCGTGCCACCAGCAACAGCAATTCTTCCTCGGCGTAAGGCTTGCCGAGGTAGTGGTCGACCCCAAGCTGCAGCGCATGGTCGCGGTGCTTCTGAGCGATCCGCGACGTGATCATCACCACCGGCAGACCGGCCAGGCGCGGATCGGCGCGCACGTTGCGCACGAGGTCGAAGCCATCCATGCGCGGCATCTCGATGTCCGACAGCAGCACGGCGGGCCGCTCCTCGGCCAGCCGCTCGAGCGCTTCCAGACCGTCCTTGGCAAGCACGACGCGGTAGCCTTCGCGCAGCAGCAGCCGCTGGGTGACGCGGCGCACGGTGAGCGAGTCGTCCACCACCAGCACCATCGGCGCCTGCACCGGGGCCAGGCGCGGCAGCGCGGCGTCGGCCGAGGCCGGCAGCTGGCGCATGCGCACGCGGGCGGCGTCGCCGTACACCGTGGCCAGCGCCACCGGGTTGTAGATCAGCGCCACCGTCCCCGACGGCAGCAAGGTCGCGCCCGCCAGGCCCGGCAGCCGCGCCAGTTGCGGCCCGACGTTCTTGACCACCACTTCCTGGTTGGCCATGACTTCGTCGACATGCAGCGCAACGCGCTGCGAAGCACTGCGTATCACCACCACCGACTGCGCCCGCCCGGCCGACAGCCCGCGCGTGCCCGCTTGCAGCAGCGCCGCCAGCCAGAAGAACGGCAATTCCTGGTCGCCGACGACGATGCGGCCACTGGCATAGGCTTGCTCGACCTCGGCCACGGGTACGCGGCGCACGACCTCGACCAGCGTCGAGGGCACGGCGACGCTGGTATCACCACAGCGCAGCATGACGACCTGGGTCACCGCCGTCGTCAGTGGCAGCACGAGGCGAAAGCTGCTGCCCTGGCCAGGCGCGCTGGCGGTCTCGATGCGCCCGCCCATGGCGATGATCTCGGCGCGCACCACGTCCAGGCCGACGCCGCGGCCGGCCAGTTCGGTGACCTCGTCGGCGGTGCTGAAGCCGGGGGTGAAGATCAGATTGGCCAGTTCGGCGTCGCTGACCTGGGCGTCGGCCGCGAGCAGGCCGCGGGCGACGCCGCGCGCGCGAATGCGGCCCAGATCGAGCCCGCCGCCATCGTCGCGCACCTCGACGTCGACTTCGTTGCCGGCGTGGCTGACCGTCACCGTGATGCTGCCGCTGCGATCCTTGCCAGCGCCCTGACGTTGCTCGGCGGCCTCGATGCCATGAGCCACGCAGTTGCGCAGCAAGTGCTCGAGCGGCCCGGTGACGCGGTCGAGCACACCACGGTCGACCTCGATGGCGCCGCCAACGATGTCCAGCCGCACCGACTTGGCGCTGTCTTTGGCGGCCTGGCGAACGACCCGGTAAAGGCGGTCGGCCAGGCTCTCGAACTCGACCATGCGGGTGCGCAGCAAATCGTCCTGCAGCTCGCGCGTCAGCCGCGCCTGCGCCGCCAGTTCATCCTCGGTCGACTGCAGCGTGCGCTGCAGTCCGCGCTGCAGCGTGGCGACGTCGTTGACCGACTCGGCCATGAAACGCGTCAACTCCTGGAAGCGCGTGAAGCGGTCCATCTCCAGCGGGTCGAAAGTCTGCGCCGCGGCCTTGGCCGCTTCCATCCGCGAAGCGATCTGCGAGTCGGCCTGAAGCTCGATGTCGCGCAGCTGCCGGCGCAGCCGGTCCAGGCTGTCGGTGAGGTCGTTCAGCGAGCCCTGCAACTGCTTGACATCGGCGTCGATGCGCACGCGCGTGATGCTCACTTCACCGGCCTGGTTGATCAGGCGGTCGAGCAAGCCGGCGCGCACGCGAACCGGGCTGCCGGCGACGCCGCCAGCGGCCACTGCCGCCGTGGCCGGCGCGCTGTCGGCGCTGATGAAGCGCTGCCAGTCGATGGCGGCTGCGGCAGGCAGCCCGTCGCTCACCCAGGCCGGCGTCGGGGCTGGCTGCAGCGCGTCGGCAGGGCGCTCAGCCTCGGGGACGGGTTCCAGCAGCGCCGGCGCCGGCGCCGGCGCCGG
>JAUYAJ010000241.1 GCA_030693565.1 Rubrivivax sp. | reverse complement strand
GCCGAGGCCGCCGATGCCGCCACTGCTGCGCTGCAGTGGCGGATCGCGCATTGACTGCCCCTGATCCAGCCGCTGCAGCAGTTCCGCTGGCAGCCCGGGGCCGGTGTCTTCGACGACGATGTGGGCGACGCCGCCGGCGCTGGCCAGGCTGACCTGCACCGGGCTGGTGCTGGCGCCGTGGCGCATCGCGTTGTCGATCAGGTTGGTCAGCGCGCGCTCGATCAGCTGCAGGTCGCCGTCCAGTTCCAGCCGGCCCGGCGCCAGCCCGCCCAGTTGCACCGGCGGCCGGGCGTGGCCGACCTCGAACTTGCGCACCGTGTCGGTCACCAGTTCGTCGAGGCGGAAGCGCTCGCGGTTCAGCACTTCATCGCTGGACTGCAAGGCCGCCAGTTCGAACAGCTGCTGCGACAGCCGCCTGACCTTGTCGCTTTGCGCCAGCGCAGCGTCGAGCACGCGGGCGCGGCGTTCGGGCTGGTCGGGCGCGCCGGCGGCCAGCGCTTCGAGCTGGCCGTGCAAAGCCGTCAGCGGCGTGCGCAAGTCGTGGGCGACGCCGGCAATCACCTCGCGGTGCGCCAGCGCCTGGCGCTGCTCGCGCGCCGCCTGGGCCTCGATGCGCTGCGTCATGTCGTCGAAGGCGGTGGCGATGGCGAGCACTTCGTCGCCGCGGCCTGGCGCTGTGCCCGGCGGCGCCGACAAGCGCAGGCTGTAGTCGCGCAGCCGCGCCGCCAGCCGGTGCAGCGGCTGGGTCAGCCGGCGCAGCGCGAACGCGCCCAGCGCCAGCGTCACCAGCAGGCCGACGGCGGCGGCCAGGCCAGCGCCTTGCCAGACGCGGCGCAAGCTCATCTGGCCAGCCACCTGGTCGCGCGCCGCGCCGTCGAGCACGACGTAGAGATAACCCGGCGGCCGCGGGTCGACGGTGCGCGGCGCGAGCATCGCGGCGCTGAAGATGCGCCCCACGCCCGAGCCCATCGGGTCGGTGCCGCGCAGCGGCAGCGGCGCACCGGCGAGGAAGGCACGCACCGGCGTCAGGTCGACCTGGGCCTGGCGCACCAGGGCCGGGTCGCCGATGTAGGCGTCGACCCGGCCCTGGGCGTCGAGCATGTAGACCTGGACGCCGGGGTTCACCACCATCAACATCGACAGCAGGGATTCGCGCGCGGCGCGGTCGGCCTGGTCGCGGTCGACGGCGGCGATCTCCGGCCAATGTTCGACGATGTGGCGCGCCAACCCGTGCGACAGCCGTTGCAGCGACTCCTGCTCATGTTCGGCGGCGACATGGCGGCCCAGCAGGCCGACGAAGCCGCCATAGGCCAGCAGCAGCAGCGCCAGCGCGACCGTCAGCCGGGTCGTGAACGAGCGCCGGCTCAGCATGCGGTGTCCTCGTCGAAGCGGTAGCCCAGGCCCCAGACGGTAAGGATGCGGCGCGGCTCGCGCGGGTCGTCCTCGATCTTGCTGCGCAGGCGGTTGATGTGCGAGTTCACCGTGTGTTCGTAGCCGTCGAAACCGGCGCCCCAGACGCGCTGCAGCAACTCGCCACGGCCGAAGGCGTGGCGCGGATGGCGGGCCAGGAAGTGCAGCAGATCGAACTCGCGCAGCGTCAGTGGCACGGCGACGCCGTCGCGCTGCAGTTCGCGGCGCTGCGTGTCCAGGCGGAACGGGCCGAAGCGCAGCTCCGAGGCCGGCGCAGGCGTCGCCCGCAACTGCTCGATGCGGCGCAGCAGCGCGCGCACGCGCGCCACCAGCTCAAGCATCGAGAACGGCTTGGCCAGGTAGTCGTCGGCGCCGAGTTCGAGGCCGAGCACGCGGTGGGCTTCGGCCGAGCGCGCGCTGAGCATGATCACCGGCACGTCGGCATGGCGGGCGCGCAGATGGCGGCAGACGTCCCAGCCGTCGACGCCGGGCAGCATCAGGTCGAGCAACACCAGGTCCCAGCGCTGCGGTCGATCGCCGCCATCGCCTGGTGGCCGTCGGCCTCGCGGTGCAAGCGGTAGCCGGCTTCTTCGAGGTGCAGGCGCAGCGCGCTGGCAATGGCGTCGTCGTCTTCGACCAGCAGCAGGTGTTCGTTCATCAGGGGGCCGGCGCCGCGCCGCAGCGGCGCCGGTGCCCGATTGAAACAGAGTCGCGGCCGCGACGCCTCACGCGGCCGTGATGGCTGGCGTGCCCCGGCGCCGCACCCGCCAGCCCACCGCCAGCAAGCCGGCCGCCATCAGCGCGTAGCTGCCGGGCTCGGGCACGGCCGCGGCGAAGGAGATGCGGTAGATGTCGGAGTCGGCCGCCAGGTTGCTGGCGAAGGTGTAGCCGGTGCCGGTCGTCAAGCCGTTGAAGGCTGCCAGCTCGGCGAAGTTGAAGGCCACCACCGAGTTCTGCGGCGCCCGCAAGTCGTTGTTGCCGACGAAGGCCGCGGCCAGCGGGTCGAAGACTTCGGAGCCGGCGTCCCAGACCTGGCGCGCGCGCTGGGTGATGGCGGTGATCAGCAGGTTGCCGGCGGCGTCGAGCACGCGGTAGCGCGTCGGCGAGTCGTTGCCGATGAAGAAGTCGTTGCTGGGCACGACCATCGAGGCAAAGCTGAAGAACGGGTTGCTGGCACCGTCGACGCTGAACATCGCGCTCGCGCTCTGACCCGGCTGCAGCAGGCCGCCGATGCTGCCGCGAACGGCGCCGGGGTCGGCGGCGGCGAAGGCAGCCTGCCAGTCGGTGCCGCTGCCGCCTTCGGCGACCGAGATGATGGGTGCGGTCGCGACCTCGCCGAGGTTGAAGCTGTCGAAGCTGCCGCTGTGAAAGCCCACATGCAGCGGCGCGAAGCTGATGCTGTTGACCGGCGACAGGTTCTCGATGGTGACTGTCAGCTGGATCGGCGCAGCGCTGGCGGCGCTGGTGATGACCAGCAGGGCGGCGCCGGCCATGGCGGCAAAGGGCAGACGAGAGGGCATGCTGTTCTCCTGGCAGTTGTTGTCGGGGCGGCGGGCACGGCTGTCGAGCCCGCCAAGGCCATGCTAGGAAGGCGCGGTCACCAAGTCCTCATCGAAAGTTCACGGCGCCGTGACCGGCCCGGCGGGTGGCCGCCATACTTCGCCTGCCCACCCGTTTCCAGGACCCGCATGACCGCAGACCGCAGCGACGCCGACACCACCTTCACCACCCTGGCCAGCGGCGTGCGCGTCGTCTGCGTCGAGATGCCGCACTTGCACACGGCCTGCGTCAGCGTCTTCGTGCGCAGCGGCAGCGCCCATGAGAGCCGGCCGCTGGCGGGCATCGGCCACATCGTCGAGCACATGGTGTTCAAGGGCACACGTTCGCGCGATGCCCGCCGCATCAACCTCGACGCCGAACGCCTGGGCGCCGACGTCAACGCCCACACCGACAAGGACCACACGGCCTTTCACATGCGCGGGCTGGCCCCGCACGCGCCGCAGTTCGTCGCCATGCTGGCCGACCTGGTCCAGCACGCCACCTTTCCGGCCGACGAACTCGAACGAGAGCGCGGCGTGCTGCTGCACGAGCACACCGAGACAGAAGACGACCCGATGGGCACCGCCTACCGGCTGTTCGACCACGCCAGCTACGGCTTGCACGCGGTGGCGCGGCCGGTGATCGGCAGCCGCGCCAGCATCGAGCGGCTGCGCTGCGCCGACCTGGCGGACTGGGTGCGGCGCCAGTACACCGCCGACAACGTCATCGTCGCCGCCGCTGGCGCCGTCGACCCGCAAGCCATCGCCGACGCCGCGCAAGCGGCCTTCGCCGGCATGCCGCGCGGCCCGGTGAACGCGCTCACCGCGCCCGACTGGATCGGCGGCATCCGCTCGCGCCGCGTCACCGGCAGCAGCCAGACCCACCTGGTGATGGGCTTTCCGCTCAGCGGCCTGGCCCAGGGCGACCCCAGGGGCGAACTGGCGGCGACGCTGCTCGGTGAAGGCATGAGCTCGCCGCTGATGGACGAGTTGCGCGAGCGCCGCGGCCTGGTTTATTACGCCGCCTGCGCTGCCGACCAGATCGAGGTCTGCGGCGAGTTCGTCGTCGAGGCCTCGTTCGCACCCGACAAGCTCGACGAAGTGGTTCGCGAGATCAGCCGGCTGCTGCGCGCCCAGGCCGATGCAATCGACCCGGTGGACCTGGAGCGCGCCCACAACCAGGTTGCGGTGCGCTGGCTGCGCGCCGCCGAAAAACCCACGCGCCGGCTCGAGGCCGCGGCGCTGGACTTGTTCGCCTTCGGCCATGTGCGCCCCGCAGCGCAACGCCTGGCGCAGGTGCAGGCACTGACTTCGGAGCAGCTGCGCGCCTTCTTTGCCCAACTGCTGACGGCGCCGCCGTCGGTGGCGGTGGCCGGCAGCGTCGGCCGTGCGCTGAGCGAGCGCGCGCAGGCGGCGCTGGCGCCGCTGCGCCGGCCCTAGTGTGGTGTTGCACGCTATTCGGCACATAAAACCGCGTCTTTGGCCCCGTGGCG
>JAUYAJ010000240.1 GCA_030693565.1 Rubrivivax sp. | reverse complement strand
GTCCATCAGGATCAGGTCGTAGGTTTGGGCCGCGGCCATCGCCACCGCCTGCTCGCCATCCTCAGCGGTCTCGGCCGTCAGGCCGACGACGCGCAGCACCTGCAGCGCAACCTCGCGGTTGACCAGGTTGTCCTCGGCCAGCAGCAGCCTGGCGCCGCCATGCTGCTCGCGCAGCATGGCTTCGGTGGCGGCGCGGTCCAGCACCTGGCGATCCTCGCCCGGCGCCGCCTGGCCGCGCGCCAACCGCGCGGTGAACCAGAAGCACGCGCCTTGCCCAGCCCGGCTGCTGACGCCGACCTCGCCGCCCATTTGCTGGGCCAGCCGGCGCGTGATGGCCAGCCCCAGCCCGGTGCCGCCGTATTCGCGCGTCGTCGACAAATCGGCTTGCTCGAAGGCGGTGAACAGCTGGGCCTGGCGCGCCTCGTCGATGCCGATGCCGCTGTCGCGCACCTCGAAGCGCACCGTGATCTCGTCGCCGGCCGCGCCCGCCAGTGCGGCGCGGATGGCCACCGACCCGGCAGCGGTGAACTTGACGGCATTGCCAGCGTAGTTGAGCAGGGCCTGGCGCAGCCGCATCGCGTCACCCGCCAGCCAGCCCAGGCCGGCCTCGCAGTCAACGCTCAGCGCCAGGCCCTTGGCCTGCGCTTGTTCGCTGACCAGCGAACGCACCTCGTCAAGCAGAGTCGGCAAGTGAAAGTCGAGCCGCTCGAGCTGGAGCCGGCCGGCTTCGATCTTGGACAGGTCGAGGATGTCGCTGACGATGGCCAGCAGATGCTGGGCCGCGCCTTCGATGCGCCCGAGCTGCTGCGCCTGGTCCGGCCGTGGCTGATTGCGCTGCAGCACATGGGCCAGGCCGATGATGGCGTTCATCGGCGTGCGGATCTCGTGGCTCATGTTGGCCAGGAAACTGCTCTTGGCGCGGCTGGCGGCCTGGGCGGCGTCGCGCGCCTCGGCCAGTTCGGCGGTGCGCTGGCTGACGAGTTCCTCCAGATGGTGGCGGTGGCGTTCGAGCTCGGCGCTGATCTGGACGCGCTCGGTGATGTTGGAGAACACCGCCTGCACCGCGGGCCGGCCGCGGTATTGCAGCTGCGCCCCAGAGACCTCGACATCGATGACACCGCCGTCCAGGCGCACGTAGCGGGTCTGGATCGGGTAGACGACCTCGTCGCCACGCAGTAGCGTGGTGACGCGCTCGTCCAGCGCCTTGGCGTCGCTGGGCAGCACGAAGCGGCTCACCGGCTGGCCCAGGATCTCGCTGTCATCGTGGGCGCCGAACATCGCCAGTGCGCTGTCGTTCACCTGCACCAGCACGCCGTCCTGGTGCACGCTGATGGCCAGCGGTGAACGGTCGACCAGGTGCCGGTAACGCGCTTCGCTTTCGCGCAGCGACTGCTCGGCGCGCCTGACCTCGGTGACATCGCGAAAGATCACGCTGGACATTTCCTGCCCGCCACCGTCCTTGAAGATCACCGACGACACCTCGGCCGGAAAGCGCCGGCCGCCGGCCGCGCAGAAGATCAGTTCGCCGCGGTAGCTGCCGGTGCGTCGGCGCTGCGCCAAGGCCGCCTCGACGAGCGGATCGTGACCATCGAAGAGGGCCGCGCGCCCGAGCCGGCGCAACTGCTCTTCGTCGTAGCCCAGGATGCGCTGCGCTTCGGCGTTGCTGCGCAGGATGCGGCCGTCGGGCCGGGTCAGCAAGACGCCGTCGAGGTTGTACTCGAACAAGAGCCGGTACTGGGCCTCGCTCTCGCGCAACTGGTCTTCGGCACTGCTGCGCGCTGCGCTCTGGCGAAGCGCTTCGAGCCGGGCGTTGCGCTCGCCAGCGATCACGCCTTCAAGCTGGCGCGCCATCTCGCTGGCCGATTGCGCGATGTCGGACAGTTCGTCACCGCCGCTCAAGTCCAAGCCGCTTCGCAGGTCGCCGCTGGCGTAGCGCTGCAGGCCGCTGCGCAGCACCGGCACCGCGCGCGCCATGCGCCGCGCAAAGCCCAGGCCGAGCGCGGCGAGAATCAGCGCCGTACCGCCCAGCAGCAGGTAGATGGCGCGGCTTTGCCGAGCCTGCGACTGCTCGGCGCGCGCGCTGGCCTGGTTGGCGCTCTCGGCAGCGCGCACGTAGACGCGGCGCGTCTCCGCATGAATGAAGGCCGCATGCTCCAGCACGTCGGCGACCCATTCGTTGCGCGCGCCGGTGCCGGGCGTCGGCGGCACGCCGCGCCCTTGCCGCTGCGCCTGGATGTCCTTGAAAGCCTCGTCGATGTGCAGCAGCGACGCCTGGATCGAGCGCTCGCCCGCGCTCAGGTGCGCATCGATGTCCGCGCTTTGCAAGCGCGTCAGCAGATGCTGCCATTGCTGCTCGACGCGGGCGCCGCCGAAGGCCAGGTATTGGCTGGCCAGGTTGGACAAGTCGGCCATGTCGCGCGCCACCACCTGGGCCTGGGCCGCTTGCCGCAAGGCGCCCGACGATTGCTGCGAAAAGTACAGCACGCCCAGCGCCGCCAGCCCCAGCAAGCTGCACGACAGCGCGGCCAGCAGCCGCAGGCGGGTGACGATCTTCACTGGGCCAGGGTGATGCCGTCGGGTTTGACCCGGCGCAGCGGCCCCTGGTCGAAGTAGTCCAGCAGATTGGGCGGCGTCTGCTGCGGACTCAGGCCGCGCCGGATCGCCCAGCGCGCCTGCTCCTCCAGCGTGACCAGCAGCGATTCACTGAGCGACAGCTTGACGCCAATGTCGACCATGCCGCGCTCGACAGTGGCCAGATCGGTCTTCAGGTGGCGGGCCAGGATCTGCCGCGCCTCGTCGGGCCGCTCGTGAACAAAGACCTCGGCGCGCGCCATCGCGCGCAGAAAGCGATCGGCCACGCCGGGGTGGGCGCGCAGATAGTCTTTCATGAACACGACCAGCCAGCCACTGGGATAGCGGTAACCGACGTCGAGAAGCACACCGTTGTCGCCCAGCGACTCCAGCGCCGCCGCCGAATGAGGCTGCCAGCCCAGTACCGCATCGACCTCGCCGCCGCTGATGGCCGCACCCAGGCGAGTGACGTCGATGTTGACCTGCTTGACGTCAGCGTCGCTCAGGCCGTTGCGACGCAGCATCGAGTCGAGGAAGAAGTCGGCCGTCGTGCCCTGCGGCAGGCCGACGGTCTTGCCGCGCAAGTCGGCCGGGCTGCGGATGCCGCGATCACGGCGCGCCACCCCGGCCTGGGCCCGGTTGGCCACCGTGAGGTCGGCCACGACGGCGAAGTCGCCGACCGGCTCTGGCGTGTACTTGCGCCGGTCCAGCGCGGCATAGACCACTGGCAGCTGCGCCACCGTGGCGACATCGGCCTGGCCTTCGAACAAGCGCTTGAGCGACTGCCAGCCGGTCGTGCTGTAGCTCAGCTCGATCTCCAGTCCCTGCTCGCGGAAGTAGCCTTTGTCATAGGCGACAAAGGACAGCATCTCGCCCAGGAAGTAGGTCGCCGCAAAGCGCAGCTTGACCGGCGCCGGCGCGGGTTCGCGCAGCAGCCACCAGCCCGCGGCCAGCAGCAGCGGCAAAACGATCACCAGACTCAGCCACAGCCGGCGCGACTTGTTCATGTGGTCTCCCGTGCGGACACGACGCAGCGACAGTATGGATCGGCGCCAGCGGTGGCCACGCGAACGCGGCCACGGGGCAGGCGCCGACTCAGAGGCTGTGAAGATATGAATCGCGCCCGCGCCGGGGCGGCCAAGGGCACTGGGCAAGGCGCGACGAGCGGCCCGCACTGACGTGCGGGCAAGCGGCGCAACGCCGCCCAGTGCCCTTGGCCACCCCGGCCCTCCG